>NZ_JBEZHM010000035.1:0-88752 GCF_040650575.1 Streptomyces sp. NPDC048659
CGCTACACCGGCCGCATCATCGGCTCCCGCCACTACAAGGCATCCGGAGTCCTCGAATCCCTCTACACCTTCTTCCAGCCCATCGCCCACCTCGCCACCCTGGTCCTGACCGCGATCATGGCCGGCGCGTTCGTCGTCGCCGGGGCCGCGCTGATCGCCTTCTGGCCGATCGCGCTCACCCTCGCCCTGCTGTCGATCGTGCCCTTCGTCCTGTGGGGCCCGGTCTACCGCCGCGAGTTCGCCCCCGAGCGCTCCCGCCTGACCGGGGTGCTGTGGGGCCTGGCGCAGTGGCTGTACGCCTACCACCTGTTCATCGTCTCCGCCCGCGGCTTCGTCCGGCTCCTTCGTGGCCGTACCGGCTGGGCGAAGACCCGCCGCAACGCCGAGACCGCCGGCGTCGGCCCCACAGCGACGGAGCGCTGACCGATGTCCCGCACCCGCGTGAACCCCCGACCGTCCCTGTCCGCCCTGGCGGACTCCAGGGGCCTGAGCCTGCTGCTCGCGACGGCCCTGCTCGACGTCGTCCTCGGCGAGGCGGCCGTCCTGCTGCCGCTGTACGCCGCCGGACCGGCCATGGCCGCGGCGCGGGCCGTTCCGAGCGCCGTCGTCGGGACCGGCCTCGTGGCACTGCTGCTCGGGGTGCTCCTCGCCTATGACGACGACCTGCTCGGCTCCCGCCGGGGTGCCGCGTCCTTGCTCGGGATCGGCTGCGTCACCGTGTTCTCGACGCTCGCGGCCCGGCGACGGGTCCGCCAGGAGCGGCGGCTCGCGACGGCCCGGGACGTCGCGACGGCCGCCCAGCGGGCGATCGCCCCACCCCTGCCGCCCGTCGAGGGTCCGGTCCGCATCGCCTCCTCGTACGAGTCGGCCGCGACGGGCGCGGTGGTCGGCGGCGACTTCCACGAGGTCGTGCCGATCAGCGGCGGCGTACGGGTCGTGATGGGCGACATCCAGGGCAAGGGGCTCGGCGCGGTCGGCCTGGGCGCCGCCCTGCTCGGTGCCTTCCGCGAGAGCGCGGCGTCCGAGGAGTGCCTCGCCGACGTCGGGGTGCGCATGTCCTGCGCCCTGCACCGCAGGCCGGACGAGGAACGTTTCGCCACGCTGGTCCTCGCCGAACTGACCGACGGGGGAGAGCTGACCGTGCTCAACTACGGTCACCCCAGCCCGCTCGTCGTCCGGGCCGGGGGCTCCGTCCACTGGGCCGACCCGGAGTGCCCCGGGCTCCCGCTGGGCCTGGCCGCGCTCGCGGACGCCGTGCCGGGCCGCCATCGCTGCCTCCTCCACCCGGGGGACCGGCTGCTCCTGGTCACCGACGGGCTGACCGAGGCGCGGGACGAGTCGGACGCGTTCTATCCGCTGGAGCGCCGGTCCGGGCTGCTGTGCGGCGGACGCGCGGCCGAGGCGCTGAAGCGGCTGCGGACGGACGTGCGCGAGCACACGGCCCGTGACCAAGACGACTCCGCGCTGCTGCTGCTCGAATACACCGGCCGGTCCGGCGACGGGACGTTCCGCGGCCGTACCGGCAGCGGGCGGCGCCACACGCCGCGGTCCCTGGGCTGCCATGTCTGCGCGGTCGTCGACTGCCCGGTGCTGGCCACGCTCGCGAGCCCGGAGCAGAACACCGCCGACCGGCTCGGCGGTGCGCTGTGACACCGGACGCCCCCGGCTACCTCGGCGCCCGCCCGCGCGGCCGGTGGGCGGCGAGGAGCGCCATGTCGTCCGTCGCCTGCCCGTCCGTGAACTGCTTGACGTCGCCGACCAGGGTGCCGAGCAGCCGCGCGGGAGAGGAGAAGACCTGGCCGTCCAGCCGGGCCGCCGGGTCGTAGAAGGCGCCGTTCTCGTCCCGCGCCTCGCACAGCCCGTCCGTGTACAGCAGCAGGGTCGCCCCGGCGGGGAACTCCCACTCGTCCGGCTCCGGAGGCTCGGGCGCCAGGTCCGAGAGGCCCAGCGGCACGCTGAAGGACCGGGGCGCGAGGGTGTCCACGGCGCCGTCCGGCAGGAGCAGCAGCGGCGGCGGATGGCCCAGGTTCAGGGTCCGCAGCACGGCGGCACCGGCCGGGACCTCGACCAGCACGCAGGTCGCGAAGCCCTCGGCGTCCGCGAAGGCGCTGCGCCCCGCCGCCTCCCTGGCCAGCGCGCGCTCCAGGCCGCTGGCCAGCCCGGTCAGCGTGCCGGCGCGGTCGGCCGCCTCCCAGAAGGCACCCAGGATGACGGAGACCGTCTCGATCGCGCCGAGCCCCTTGCCCCGTACGTCCCCGATGACGAGCCGCACCCCGTACGGCGTCGCCCGCGCCGCGTACAGGTCGCCGCCGATCAGCGTGTCCCGCTCGGCGGCCTCGTAATGGCTGGCGAGCCGCAGTCCGTCGATCCGCTCCGGGGGCGTCGGCAGCACCGCGCGCTGGGCGGCCTCCGCCACCCCGCGCGCCGCGGCGAGCTGTTCCTGGCTGCGGTGCACGACCTGGTTGAGGAGCGCGGCCATGGCGGTGGCGAAGGCGATGGTGGCGAGCTCGGTCAGCAGGTCCAGGGCGGCGGCGGACTCCCACACCGACCCGGCGACCAGATGGAGCAGCGCGGCGGTGGCGAGGCCCGAGGCGCCGAACGCGAGGGTCCCGATCCAGGAGTAGAGCGGGGCGGCCGTGAGCGGGGCGGCCACGAAGAACGGGCTGCCGGTGAGCTGGGCGGGTGTGATCAGCTGGAAGACCACACCGCAGACGATGAGCGCCAGGGGCATCCCGCGGGACAGGGTCAGGGCCGTGCGCACCCGCCCGTCCGCCGGACCGCCGGGCGGACCCGTCGGTCTGCTGTCCACGCCCACCTCCCGCCTGTCCGAACAGGACATTCCGGTCACTAGCTGAATTATCGCCCCAGTCGGGCGCCGGAGGCCGTGTGGCTGGGGCGGACGGCGGCCGGCCTGTCCGGAACAGGCCGTCACACCGGCCCCGCCCGTCCCGTTGACTGCTGGAAGCACGGGGGCGGGTCGAGGGAGGCGCGGTGGGCAGAGCCGGGTGGCTGGTGGCGGGCGGGGCCGGGGCGGTCCTGACGGCCGGTGTGGTGGCGGCCGTGCACGGCGGCGGACGGCCGCCGCTGGCGGTGGCCCTGTGGGCGGACGCCCTGCTCGCGCTGGGCTGGTGCTGGGCGGGCGCCGCCTGGGCCCGCCGCCGCCGGGGCGGCGCGGCCCGCCCCGGCGGGCCGTCCGGCACCGGGGCCCGGCACCGGGCGGAGGGCGAGCCGCTGGCGCGGGACCGCTGGGGCAACCGGCACCGGCGCTGACCCGGCCCGTCCGGGGCGGGCCGGAACCGGCCAACGTCGGCACCGGGCGCCCCGCCCGGGCGCGGCTTCTGCCACGATGACCGCGGATTCCCTGGAGTACGGCGGAAGCGCGACGGAAGTACGGCGGAAGTACGGCGGAAGCGCGACCGGTGTACGGCGGAAGCACGGCGGAGGGAGAGCGGCGGTGCCGACGGTGCGCCTGAGTTCGGTGGTCATGACCCATCCCGTACGCCTGGAGCAGGCCCGTGAGCTGGCCGGCCGGCTCCGGCTGGACGGGCTCGCGCTCGACCCCGCGCCCGACGGCCCGCCCTCGGCGCTGCGCACGGCCCTGGTCGCCTGGGCCGCGGCGGCCCCCGGGGCGAGCCACCACCTGGTGGTGCAGGACGACGTGTCCGCCCCCGAGGAGCTGACGGCGCTCGTCGGGCGCGCCGCCGGGCGCTTCCCCGCCGAGGCCCTCGTCTTCTACACCAACTGGCACGCCCGCAACGGCGGCGCGGCCCGGCTCGCCGCGCTCGCCGGGGCGGGCTGGGTGCGGGCGGTGCCCGACGAGTTCACGCCGTCCCTCGCCGTCTGCCTGCCCGTCGCGACGGCCGCGGAGTTCCGGCGATTCGCCGAGGGCAGCGCCGAGCGGCACGACGACGAACTGCTCTCCGTCTTCTTCCGCGCCCGCGGCCCGATGAGCCTGATCGCCGTGCCCAACGTGGTCGAGCACATCGGCACCAGCAGCATCAACGGCCACGCCGCCCAGGGCATCCGGCTCGCCGTCTGCCCCCTGGACGCGGCCGACGCCGGGCCCGTCCTGGAGCACGGCCCGGTCCTGGAGGAGCCGGGCTGGATCCCGTACATGCGCTACGGGGAGGGGTATGTGCGGCTCGTCGGGCAGGAGCGGGCGCCGGACGGGGGCCGCGGCCACCACCCGTGGCGCGAGGCCCTGCCGCACACCGGGATCGGCGCAGAGGACGTGCGCGGCGCGGTCGCGGACGCGATGCCGAAGGAGCTCGCGGACGAGGTCGCGCACCGCTTCGGGCGGGCCTTCGCCGAGGAGCTGTGGATCCACTGCCTGCTGCTCGGCCGGCAGGCCGCCGGGGCCGCCCGCCGGCTCGGCGGCGCCCCCGGCGGCGTCCCGGCGGACGCCCTCGCCCGGATGCGGGAGGCCGCGGTCGCCACCGCGGGCCCCGCCGGACTGCCCCCGGAGCGGCGCCCCGAGGCCGGTCCGGACGAGGTGCGGCTCATGGCCGCCTTCGCGGGGACCGCCGTCAGCGCGGCGGAGCTGCTTCCTCCGGCGTGACCGGGTGGGTGATCCAGACCCCCGGCTCCCAGTACGAGCCGAGGTCCCGCGAGTGCTCCACCACCAGCGGCGACAGCCCGCCCGGGAAGACGTACGAGCCGTCCTCGGGGAAGGCGAGGCCCGTCCAGCCCTCCCACTCGGCGACCGTCCCGGTGATCCGCGAGGAGCGCTCCGAGGTGCCGGCGACCGTGCCGCCCGCCGCGACCTGGGTGCGGATCCACGGGTCGAGCGGGCTGCCGTCCTCCCGGGTCCAGGTCGCGTACCGGCCGATCGGCACCAGCGGGTAGCGGTCCTTCCAGGTGGGCCGCACCGGCACCAGGACCGTCGGCAGCCCGGCCCGCCGCGCCACCGTGCGCATCGCGCCCAGCAGCACTGAGGACAGGCCGCGGCGCTGGTAGTCCTCCGCCACCTCGATGCCCAGGGCGCACAGCGCGCCCGGCGCCCGGCCCGCCGCGCGGTCCGCGAACGCGCGGGCGATGGAGTCGTCGAGCCCCGGGCCCAGGTCCACGGCGGAGCCGTCCCAGCCGCGCGGCAGCGACCGGCCCGCCCCGGCGACCTCCTCGCGCTCCTCGTCGTAGAGCACGAACTGGTACGCGGGGAACTCGTCGAACAGGCGTTTCCAGTAGGTGTCGTTGACGTCGCCGTGCAGGTTGTACTCCGGCACCACCCCCGCGAACCGCTCGGGCATCCGCTCCCACAGCTCGGGGCGCTCCTCGTGGGTCACCACCACCAGGGCCATCCGGCCACTCCTCTCTTCTCCGGGCCTTCTCCGGCGGACGGGCTACGCGGGGACCTCGACGTCCCAGACGACGACGATCGGCAGGTCCCGCCAGGCGGCCAGGGCCGCGTCGGCGATGAACTCCTCGTACCCGCCGGGCGCCAGCCGCCCGTTGAACAGCGGCTCGTGACAGGCGCGGACCCGGAGCCCGGCCGCCGCGAACGCCGCGAGGTAGGCGCCCGGCAGGTGCACGTGGTTGCGGACGAAGGCCAGCCGGTCCTCGCCGTCCACGAAGACGCACTGGCCCTGGAGCGCGATGACGAACGGGTGCAGGTCCGACACGAGGATCCGGCCGCCCGGCCGGACCACCCGGGCCAGCTCCGCCACGCCCGCCGTCAGGTCCGGCAGATGGGTCAGGGCCAGCGAGCAGACGGCGACGTCGACGGAGTCCTCGTCCAGTGGCAGCGCCTCCAGGTGCCCGGTGCGGAACGTGCCGCCCGGCACCCGCTCCCGCGCCCTCGCCAGCATCCTGTCCGACTGGTCCACCCCGATCACCCGGTGCCCGCGCGCGGCGAGGGCGGCCGACTGGCGTCCGGTGCCGCAGGCGGCGTCGAGGGCGGTGCCCGGCGGGAGACCGTCGAGGATCCCGTGCAGCACCGGCTCCTCGACCTCGATGTACGAGCTGGGCAGCGAGTCGTACCGCGCCGACCAGGAGGCGTAGCCCGCCGCCGCGTCGAGCTCGCTCACCTCGGCGCCGCCGTCGGGCAGCGGCTCGTCGCCGGAGACGAACCGCCGGATCTCCTCCACGCGCTCCTTCAGGAACTTCTCGTCGCCGTCCAGGGAATGGCGCAGAAGTGCCAGTCCCTCGATTCCCAGGATCAGTTCCCGTACGCGGAATTCACCGCTCATGCGAGCCCCTTGTCTGTGGTGTCGATAGCGGGGTGTGACGGGTGGTTCCGCACTACCCGGCTTCTCCCGGGCGGATTCCACCGCCCCGCGCCCTGTCCGAAAGGGGGCCTGGAATGGCCGGTTCGCGGCACCATTGCCCAGAATTCCCGAGGTGCCTAGCCTGGCGCGATGATCGAAGGATATCTGGGCAGCGAAAGCGTCCGGCCCGGCGGGGAACTGACCCTCCATGTCTCCACCGACGCGCCGGGATTCCGGCCGCGCTTCTACCGGCTGGGAAAGGAATTACGCCACCTCGGCGCCGGGGAGCGGATACCCGGGGCCGAACACCGGCCGCCCGCGCACCCCGACGGCGTCCCCGGCCGCGCCTCGCCCGCCGAGGACTGGGACTGGCCGGCGCACACCCTGCGCGTCCCCGAGGAGTGGACACCCGGGATGTACCTCGTCGAATTCGTCGAGGACCGGGCCGACGGCACCGCGCCGCCGCCCCTCGACACCGCCGGGATCGAGGGCCACGGACGCGAGTTCTTCGTGGTCAGGCCCCGGCGGGCGGGCAGCCGCTCCCGCATCCTCTACAAGAAGTCCACCTTCACCCGGCACGCCTACAACCGCGCCGACCGGCCCGGCGGCGATCGCCCCGGAGCCGACCGAGGGGCCAGCCTCTACGACCACCCCGTGTACCGCGACGGCACGGCCGCCGCCCCGCGCGGCCACCAGGTCAGCCTGCGCCGCCCCGGCGGAGTGATCGACCTCGCCTACTGGGACGCCCCTTTCATCGGCTGGCTGGAACGCCACGGCTATCCCGTCGAATTCTGCACCGACCTCGATCTGCACGAGGACCCCGAACTGCTCTCCTCCTACGACCTGCTGCTCAGCGTCGGGCACGACGAATACTGGAGCGAGGCGATGCGCGACCACGCCGAGGCATTCGTCCGCGACGGCGGGAACATCGCCTTTCTCAGCGCCAACACCTGCTGGTGGCGGGTGCATCCGACCGACCGGAACACCGCCTTCGTCTCCGATACCGACCACCATGTCGGAGACGTCTATCCGCACCTTCCCGCGACCGACCAGTGGTGGCCGCCCCGGCCCGAGGGGGCGGGCCGCCCCGAGAACTCCCTGACCGGCGTCAGTTTCCGCACCGGCGGAATGTGGCCGAGCACCGAATGGCCCGGCGACCGGCCCCGCCCCGGCTACACCGTCCAGCACGCCGACCACTGGATCTGGGCCGGCACCGGACTGCGCGACGGCTCCGACGGCGGGCCGCCGGACCGGCTCGGCGCCGGGACCCCGCTCATCGGCTACGAGTGCGACGGCACCGACCTCGCGTTCGACGAGCACGGCACCGCCCGCGCGACCGGCGCCGACGGCACCCCCGACGGCTTCCTCGTCCTCGGCCTCCACCTCCTGGAGCCGTTCCACGACGACTTCCACGCCTTCAAGTGGGGCCACTGGAACGGCCCGGCCCGCGAACCGCACCTGACCGGCCCCCGCGCCGCCACCATGGGCCTGTACACGGCGGGCGGCACCGTCTTCACCGCCGGCACCACCGACTGGCCCGTGGTCTGCGGCCGCGAGGAGGACCCGGGCGTCGTCCGGGTCACCCGCAATCTGCTGGACCGGCTGCGGCACCGGGCCCCGGCCCCCTGAGCGGCTCCCCGAGGATCCCCCCGAGGAGCTCGCCGAGCCCGCGGATCCGGACCGCCCCGGCCGGCAGGGGCGGCTCCGGACCGGTCACCGCCGGGTCCGGCCGGCACAGGTGCGCCGCCCGCATCCCGGCCGCCAGCGGACCGCGCACGTCCGGCGCCCACATGTCGCCGACGAACAGCACCTCCGCCGGGGCCGCCCCGCACCGGGCCAGCAGCTCCCGGTAGATCAGCGGATGCGGCTTGCGCGCCCCCGCCCGGGCCGAGCCGACCACCACGTCCACCAGGCCGGCCAGCCCGGCGGCGGCCACGCACTCCTCCAGGTTCCAGAACCAGTTGGAGCAGATCCCGACCAGCAGCCCCCGGGCCCGGAGCTCCCCGAGGACGCCGGTGACGTCCGCGAAGAGCTCCAGCCGGACCGCCTTCATCGCCGCGTCGATCTCCTCGACCAGGCCGTCCAGCGCCGCCTCCGGCACCCCGCAGCCCCGCGCCCGGCGCCGCAGCCGGGCACGCTCCCACCGGGTGTACGCCGCCTCGCTCACCGAGTGCGCCGCGTGCTCCTCGCCCTCGGCCGGGCCCACCGCCCACCGGTCGCCCCAGCGGGCGCCCTGGGCGGCGAGCCCGTGACGTACGAAGATCTCCCGGTGGTCCGGCGGCAGCGGCTCCACCATCCGCGTCAGCGTCCCGTAGAAGTCGAAGACGACGGCCCGGACCCGCGGCTCCCGCGACACGGCCCGGCCTCAGTAACGCCCGTACCGGCGCGGGAAGTAGTCCTGGAGGGTGCCGTCCCGCTCGATGTCCACCGTCGCGCAGTGCAGCCCGCCGCCGAACGGGCCCACGGCCCGGAACGGCACCGGCACGATCTCGAAGCCGTACGAGGCCAGCTGCTCGGAGAGCCGCACCTCGTTCTCCTCGACGCACAGCGTGTTCTCGTCCAGGTTCAGCATGTTCCCGGCCAGCCACGGGCTGCAGAACGACAGCTTCGGCGGATGGTCCCAGCTCGCCGGCTGCACCGCCTCCACGATCTCCCAGTCGTTGAGCTTGAAGAACTCCATCAGCTCGGCGTCCGCCAGCCGCTCCCCGCAGTGCAGCACCAGCCCCGGACGCAGCGGCACCCACGTCGCGTCGATGTGCAGCGGATGCGTGTTGGTCGAGGTCACCGCGTGCACCCGGTGGTCCGGGAAGTGCCGCCTGAGCCACTGGTAGCCGCTCTTGTTCGTCACGAACGACAGCTGCACGAACAGGTCCTTGCCGAAGCGCGCCACGTCGGCCGCGTCGAACAGCGGCTCCGCCTCGGTCAGCACCAGGTCGTAGTCCCGCACCCGGGCCAGCTGCTCCTCGGTGGACAGCTCGTTGTACGTGTCCCAGAAGCCCACGTTGTACGAGGCGTCCGTGAGCCGAGGCTTCGGCGCCGCCTCCCAGCGCATCCGCTCGTCGGAGTCGAACAGGTCCTGGAGCAGCGGCCGGTAGCACAGGTACTCGTGCCAGCGGCTGCGGTACGACATCGTGGCCTCCAGGACCTCGTTGCCGACGGTCAGCAGCAGGTCGCGCGGCGGCATGCAGCCGAACATCGAGTCGTGCGTCCACTCGGGCGTGCCCACCGGCCGGTCGAAGGCGACCGGGGTCGGGCGGTCCACCCGCACGCCGCGCCGCCGCAGCATCGCGGCGAAGGCGTCCAGCTGCTCGTCGGCCTCCGCGACCATGTCCTCGGGCATCGGCCCGAAAGTGCCCAGCGGGAAGCCGTCGTCCGGATAGTCCCGGCGCACCGCGTGCTCCGGCGCCTGGACCACCGTGCCCTCGGCCCGCCCGACGATCACATGCCGCAGCGGGTCCCAGCCGTTCCAGGAGTTGACCCGTACCGGCCGCGCCGAGGTGTCGGGGGTGGCGCCGGACGCGGTCGTCGTCTGCTCGGTCACGTACAAGCCCTTCGATCGGGGTCGTGTGGGTGACGCAGAGGCCCAACCTGAGGGTGCGGTGCCGGGGGCGTCAAGGTCGCCCTCCGTTCGCGGGACAGCGAGCGGCTTCTTCCGGCCGAATGTCCGTGTCCTCGCGAGTCACCCGTGTCCGCGGGGTAGGCAGGACACCGTCCCCGAAGCCCGCACGGAGGAATCCATGGCCAAACGCATGTCCCGCAGGCCCGTCGTCCTGGCGCTGCTCCTGTCCCTGGCCGCCGCCGGATGCGGGTCCGGGGGAGCGGGCTCGGGAGGAGCGGACCCCGGGAAGGGCGGGAAGCTGACGGTCTGGCTCGCCGTGGACGCCAAGGAGAGCTGGCCGGAGCTCGTCGACGACGTCAACAAGCGCTTCGCCGCGGCCCACCCGGGCGTCGAGGTCGCCGTCCAGTACCAGCAGTGGACGACGAAGAACCAGAAGCTGGACGCCGTCCTCGCCGGGAACAACGTCCCCGACGTGGTGGAGATGGGCAACAGCGAGACCACCAACTACATCGTCAACCGCGCCTTCGCCCCGCTCGAACCGACCGCCTTCGAGCAGTCCGACCGCTGGCTCCCGGCGCTCGCCGACGCCTGCCGCGACGGCGGCCGGACCTACTGCGTGCCCTACTACGCGGGCGCCCGCGTCGGCGTCTACCGCACCGACTACTTCACCCGCGCCGGCGTCGCCGGGCCGCCCCGCAGCTACCCCGAGCTGATCGCCGCGCTCGACCGGCTGAAGGCCACCCTCGGCGCGAAGGACCCGAACTTCTCCGCCCTCTACCTGCCCGGCCGGTACTGGTCCGCCGCCATGGCCTTCGTGAAGGACGCGGGCGGCGAGATGGCCGTCAAGGACGGCGACCGCTGGAAGGGCGCGCTGTCCTCGCCCCGCTCCGTCGCCGGGCTCACCACCTGGAAGGGCCTCATCGACGCGTACTACGTCGGCGACCGCGCCAAGGACAACGGCGACCAGCCGGCCGTCATCGGCCAGGGCCGCGTCGGCGTCTTCTACGGCAACACCTGGGAGGCGGAGGCCGCCGCCGACGCCCGCTCCGGCGGCGACCCCAAGCTGAAGGGGAAGTTCGGCACCTTCGCCTTCCCCGGCCCCTCCGGACAGGTCCTGCCGCCCTTCCTCGGCGGCTCCACCCTCGCCGTCCCCGCCAAATCGGACCGCAAGGAGCTGGCCACGGCCTGGATCAAGCTCTTCACCGACCGGCGCTCCCAGGAGGCGCTGATCAAGGCCAACACGCTGCCCAACAACACCGCGCAGCTCGCCGACGTCGCCGCCGGCGGCATCAACGGGCCCGCCGCCCAGGCCGCCGCCCGCGGCTGGGTCACCCCGCTCGCCCCCGGCTGGACCTCGGTGGAGAAGTCCAACGTGCTCCCCGAGATGCTCGAACGCATCGCCACCGGCAAGGCGTCCGTGGCGGACGCGGCCAAGGAGGCGGACCGGCGGATCGACGAAGTGATCAATGAGCGCTGACCGGGCGCGGCGGAGGTCGCCGATCCTCCTGCCGTACCTGCTCATCGGCCCCACCGTCCTCGCGCTCGTCCTCGTCCTCGGCTACCCGCTCGTCGACATGGTCGCGCTCGCCTTCCAGGACATGACCCGCGAGCAGCTCTTCAGCGGCACCGCGCCGCCCTGGGCCGGGCTCGACCAGTTCGAACGGATCCTCGGCGACGGCTTCTTCTGGACGGTCGTCGCCCGCACGGTCCTCTTCACCGCCGTCTGCGTCGTCCTCACCATGCTCAGCGGACTCTTCACCGCGCTGCTCATGCACCGGGTCCGCCCCTGGGTGCGCACCGTCATGTCCGTCGTCCTCGTCACCGTGTGGGCGATGCCCGTGATGGTGGCCGGCTCGATCTTCCGCTGGCTCTTCGACGCCGACTACGGGGTGGTGAACTGGACCCTCTCCACGCTGCCCGGCGTCGACCTGGAGCGGCACAACTGGTTCACCGACCCCTGGCAGGGTTTCGCCGTCATCGTCGCCGTCGTCGTCTGGGGCTCGCTGCCCTTCGTCGCCATCACCCTGCGCGCCGCGCTCGCCCAGGTCCCGCCCGAGCTGGAGGAGTCCGCCGTCCTCGACGGCGCCCGGCCGCTGCAGATCCTGCGGCGCATCACCCTCCCGGTGATCAAACCCGTCTTCCTCCTCGTCACCACCCTCACCGCCATCTGGGACTTCGGCGTCTTCAACCAGATCTGGATGATGCGCGGCGGCCAGCCCGAGCGGGAGTACTACCTCCTCGGCGTCTACTCCTTCATCGAGTCCTTCGCCGTCAACCGCTACAGCACCGGCGCCGCCATCGCGCTCGTCACCGTCGTGCTGCTGCTCGCCGGATCCGTCGTCTACCTGCGCCAGATGCTGCGGACGGGAGAGATCGAGTGAGGCGACGGCCGGCCCTCCGCCACGACCTGCTCGGCCTGCTCGTCGCCGCCGTGACCGGATTCCCCGTCTACTGGATGGTGCTCACCGCCTTCCGGCCGGCCACCGACATCCTCAGCCTGCCCCCCGCGTTCTGGCCCACCCGGCCCACCCTCGACAACTTCGCCCGCGCCCTGTCCAGCGACACCTTCTGGGCCAACGTGCGCTCCAGCGTCGTCATCGGACTCGGCACCGTCGCCGTCTCCCTCGTCGTCGGCGTCCTCGCCGCCTACGCCCTCGCCCGCTTCCGCTTCGCCGGGCGCAAGGCGTTCGTCCTGGTCCTGCTCACCGTCCAGATGATCCCGCTCGCCGCCCTGATCATCCCGGTGTACCTGCTCCTCAACGACGCCGGGATGACCGACAGCCTCACCGGGGTCGTCCTCGTCTACCTCGTCTTCACCCTGCCGTTCACGGTGTGGATGCTGCACGGCTTCGTCGTCGCCGTCCCCGTCGAACTGGAGGAGGCCGCCCTGGTCGACGGCTGCGGCAGGCTCGGCGCCTTCTGCCGGGTCACCCTGCCGCTGCTCGCCCCCGGCCTCGTCGCCACCTCCGTCTTCGCCCTCGTGCAGGCGTGGAACGAGTACGTCCTCGTCTACGTCCTGCTGTCCACGCCGGAGAAGCAGACCGTCAGCATCTGGCTGGTGTCCTTCCAGACCGGCTTCGGCACCGACTACGGCGGGCTCATGGCGGGCGCCACCCTGACCGCCCTGCCCGTCGTGGTCTTCTTCCTCGCCGTCCAGCGCAGGATCGCCTCCGGCCTCGCCGTCGGCGCGGTCAAGGGCTGAGCCCGACCGCAGGAGGCGTCCGGCCGCCCGGCGGCACCCTTCCCATGTCCTCAGGAGGATCCCGTGACGCACGACCGCCTCGACCTCGTCTCCAAGCTGTACCAGCCGGCCGGCTGGCCCCGCGTCCTGCAGGCCGCCTCCGGCGCCCCGTCCGGCGCCCCGCTCGTCGTGGACCTCGACCCGACCACCTTCTGCGACCTCGCCTGCCCCGAGTGCATCAGCGGCAAGCTCCTCAACCAGGGCCGCTTCACCCCCGACCGGCTCGCCGCCCTCGCCGAGGAGATCGTCGCCATGGGCGTCCGCGCCGTCGTCCTCATCGGCGGCGGCGAACCCCTCGCCCACCGCGGCACCCGCAGGGTCTTACGCATCCTCGGAGAGGCCGGACTGGCCGTCGGGGTCGTCACCAACGGCACGATGATCCGCCAGAACCTCTCCGAACTCGCTCAGTACGCCTCCTGGGTCCGGGTCTCCGTCGACGCCGGCACCGCCGCCACGTACGGGCGGTTCCGGCCCGACCGCAAGGGCCGCAGCGTCTTCGACAAGGTCATCGAGAACATGCGGCTGCTCGCCGCCGAGAAACGCGGCGCCCTCGGCTACTCGTTCCTCGTCATGTCCCGCCAGGAGCCCGACGGCAGCACCGTCACCAACCACCACGAGGTGCTGACCGCCGCCGAACTCGCCCACGACATCGGCTGCGACTACTTCGAGACCAAGGCCATGTTCGACGACGACCACCACATCGTGCAGGTCCCCGGCGAACTCCTGGCCTCCGTCGACGCGCAGCTCGCCCAGGCCGCCCGGCTGGAGAGCGAGCGCTTCCAGCTCGTCAACTCCTCCACGCTCACCTCGCTGCGCAGCGACGCCGGAGCCGTCCAGCCCAAGGCGTACGACCGCTGCCGGGTCGCCGAACTGCGCACCCTCATCACCCCGTCCGGGGTGTACGTCTGCGCCTACCACCGCGGCAACCCGCTCGCCCGCATCGGCGACGCCGTCACCGACGACCTCGCCACCCTCTGGGAGAACTCCGACCGGGGCATCGTCGACCCGAGCCGGGACTGCCGGTTCCACTGCGCCCGCCACCGCTCCAACCTGGAGCTCGAACGCATCGGCCGCGGAACCGGCGAGCTCCCGCCCGTCGCC
Organism: Streptomyces sp. NPDC048659; assembly: GCF_040650575.1. Taxonomy (NCBI): domain Bacteria; kingdom Bacillati; phylum Actinomycetota; class Actinomycetes; order Kitasatosporales; family Streptomycetaceae; genus Streptomyces; species Streptomyces sp. NPDC048659. The sequence continues at coordinate 14,105 of NZ_JBEZHM010000035.1, forward strand.
GACTACGACCCCTTCCTGTAGGAGTCGCTAGCCGCTAGCCGCCCGGGACCGGCAGCGGTCCGCCGGTCCGCCGGGTCCCGGGCGCCGCCGTCGTCGGCAGCACCCGGGCGCCCGGGAAGGACCGGCCGAGCGCCCGGCCCAGCCGCTCCACCGTCTCCGCCAGCGCGTCCGCCCGGCAGACCCCGACCAGGGCGCCCCCTCCGCCGGCCCCGCTCAGCTTCAGCGGCAGGCCGGCGGAGAGCGCCGCCGCGCGCCGCAGCTCCTCCAGGAGCGGTGTCGACATGCCCTGGTGGTCCCGCATCGCCGCGTGCGCCTCGCCCATCGCCGCCCCGAGCCCCGGCAGGTCCCGGCCGCGCAGCGCCTCCCACACTCGCCCCGACGCCCCGTCGGCCGCCCGCCGGTACGCCGCGAGCGCCCGGTCGCCGGCCGCGAGCCGCGCCCGCACGTCCCGGATGTGGTTCCGGGTGTCCTTGCGGGTGCCCGAGTCCACCACGACCACCCGCCACTCGGGCGGCAGCTCCAGCCGCTCCCGCACCACCGGCAGCCCCCGCTCCCGCCCGTCGAGCAGCAGCGCGCCGCCCTCGACGACGGCCAGGTGGTCCATCCCGCCCCCGTTGAACCGGGCGAACTCGAACTCGTACGCCCAACGGGCCAGCGTACGGTCCGAGGGCGGCCTGCGGCCCGGCGCGCCCGCCGTCGCGAACGCCCCGAACAGCGCCACGATCAGCGCCGTCGACGAGGAGAGCCCGCTCGCCTGGGGCGCCTCGCTGCGCACCCGGACCGGCGGCGGCACCGGCCCGAGCCCCGGCAGCCGGCCGCGCAGGAACGCCCACACCTCGCCCCGCCAGCCGCCCGGCGGCTCCGGGGGACCGGCCGCCGGGGACGCCCGCGGCAGCACCTCCACCGTCGTCGGCAGGCCCAGCGCGAGGCTGACCGAACGCCCCCCGCCCAGCCAGTCCAGATCCTCTCCCGACAGACACGCCCGGCACGGCACCACCGCGCGTATCGCCTGCGGTTCTCCGCTCATCTCGCCTGGAACCTCCCGTCCCGGTGGAACGCCTGATACATCGCCAGCACCACCCGCGTCGGCGGGTGCAGCGGGCCCGGCGGCTCGTCCAGCGGCCGGAACTCCGCCCGGCGCACCTCGTCCGCGCCGGGCGCGAGCTCCCCGGACCAGCGCCGGGCCACGAAGCAGAGCGCGAAGCAGTGCGTGACGTCCCCGTTCGGGTACGTCAGGGTGTGCACGGCCGGGTCGGACAGCGAGCCGAAGGCCACCAGGTCCGCGCGGTCCACCCGCAGCCCGGTCTCCTCCGCCACCTCCCGCACCGCCGCGTCCGCGAAGTCGCCGTCCTCCTCGCAGGCGCCCGCGGGCAGCTCCCACACCCCCGTGTCGGCCCGCTGCTGGAACAGCCCCCGGCCCGCCGCGTCCAGCAGCAGCACCTGCGCCCCGGGCACGAGCAGCTTCCGCCGGCCCACCCGCTGCCGCAGCTCCCAGATGTACGACCCGACATAGCCCATGCCCGCACCGCCTCCCGTGCCGTCCGCCGCGCCCGGCGCGGCCAAGGAGCCGCAGGGTGTCACGCGCGGTCCTCCACCAGCCAGCGCGGCATCGCCTCCGGCGTGGCGAGCAGCCAGCGCACATACCGCTCCACGCCCTCCGCCACGTCCACCCGGGCCCGCCAGCGCAGCAGCTCCTCGGCGCGCGCGGTGTCGGCGTAGCCGCCCAGCGGGTCGCCCTCGGGGCGCGGGGTGACGATCCGGCGGGCCCCGGGGAAGTGGCGCTGGACCAGGTCCGCGACCTCCCGGACCGAGGTCGGCACGCCCGTCCCCACGTTCACGGTCCGCTCCGCCATCCCCTCCTCCACCAGCGCCAGCGCCGTCGCCTCGGCCACGTCCTCGACGTGCACCAGGTCGCGGACCTGGACCCCGCCCCCGTTCAGCCGCATCGGCCGGCCCAGCCGCGCCTGGAGCGACAGCCAGGGCACCATCCACGAGTGGCTGCCCGGCTTGGGGATCTGCGGCTCCCCGTACACCGAGAAGTAGCGCACGATCGCGTACTCGCAGCCCGAGTCCGCCCCGAGCATCAGCCGCGTCTGGTGCTCCGCCCACAGCTTGCCGTTCGCGTACACCGACAGCGGGAACAGCGGCTGGTCCTCGTGGAACACGTGCGGGCCGGGGGAGTCGGCGGGCCCGTCGCCGTACACCGACGCCGAGGACACCAGCACCAGCCGCCGCACCCGCGCCCGCGCCGCCTCCTCCAGGACGGTCTGGGTGCCCTCCACATTGGCCCGGAAGGCGATGTCGGGGCGCCGGGTGCAGGCCGCCACGTCCGCGTAGGCGGCGGCGTGCACCACGAAGTCGGCGTCCGTGAGCAGCCCGGCGACCGCCGCCCGGTCGCAGACGTCGCCCACCACCAGCCGGGCGCCGGTGCGGGCCGTGCCGAAGGTGGTGTGGGCGGACTCCGGATACGCGTCCATCCGGTCCAGGACGGCCACCTCGGCGCCGGCCCGGCACAGCAGGGCGACGAGGCGGCTGCCCACCAGGCCCCCGCCGCCGGTCACGACGACCCGGGCGTCGCGGAGCTTCTCCAGCCGGGACTCGACCGAGTCCGCGAGGGCGGCTCCCGTTCCGTGCGTGCCGTTCATACCAGGCGTGCCGTTCATTCCGTGCGTGCCGTTCGTGCCGTTCGATAACGCGTGCGATCCAGCGGACATGAACGTCCCTTCCGGGGTCGACGACGAACTCGTGGGGCGAGCGGACGCGCCCGGGGGGTCCCCGAACGGAGATCGGCCCCAGGCGCGTCTGGTCAGCATCCGTGGCCCTCCCGGCACTCCGCCAGAGGGCGGATTCGGCACTCTTGCGGGGCCTTCGGGCCCTCCGTACTGTCCGGATCCGGCGGTCCCGGAGCCCCGGTCACGCCGCCGAACTCCCCCTGGGAAGCCCCGGAACCACCGGATCCGTCTGCGGAAGAGGAGAGACCGCGTGACCCGTCATCGGCTCAGCGGGGTCGTCATGACCCACCCCAAGCGTCGTCGAGCCGCAGAGAGGACGGCCGAGGCCGCCCCGCCGGGCGCCCTGCGCGTGGTGATGGACCCCGACCCGACGGGCACCCCCTCGGTGCTGCGTACCGCGCTCGCCGCGTGGGAGTCGATCGAGGAAGGCGCCACACATCAACTGGTGGTCCAGGACGACATGGTGTTGTCCGAAACGTTCTTCGCGCGGGTGCGGCTCGCGGTGGACGCGATGCCGGACGCCGCCCTCGCCCTCTTCGCCCTCTGGGACTCCCGCAACGGGGCCGCCGTCCGCTTCGGCGCGCTGACGGGAGCCCGCTGGGTGGGCGCGGTCAACGAGTACTTCCCCTGCGTGGCGATCGTCCTGCCGAGGGCCGTCGCCGAGGGCTTCGTCGGCTACGGCCGGGCGCGGCTCGGCGGCTGGCCCGACGACATCCTCATGCACCGCTACCTGAAGGAGGAGGGCGTCCCCCGCTACGTCTCCGTGCCCAGCCTCGCCGAGCACGAGGACCGCGGCTCGATCTCCGGCAACGCCTTCCGGGGGCCCCGCCGTTCGGTCTGCTTCCTGCCCGGCGACCGGCCCGGCGACGAGGAGCGGCGGCTGACCGGCCTGCGGGTGCTGCCCTTCTTCAAGCACGGCGTGGCCCGCTGCGCGGTACGGGTCCCGGGCCCCGGCCCCGAGCGCTGGCTGCACCTGGACGCCGAGCAGCACCTGCGCGGCCTGGGCCTGCCCGAGGCGCTGCTGGCGCCCCCCAGGCCGGGCGGCGCCGCCCCCGACGTCCGGGGCACCTGGCTGACCGCCCTGGCCATGGGCCACGAGGCCGCCCGGCTCGCCCCTGGGACCGCGCTCCGCCCCGAGGCGGCGGCCGAGGCGCTGGCCACGATCGGGCCCGGCGGCATCAGCGACTCCAGCACCGAGGAGCGGATCGCCGCCCGCCGCGACGCTCTCGCGGCGGTGGCCCGCCGGGCGTTCGACGCGGGACGCGAGGCCGCCGCCGCCCCGGTCCGGCGGCGCGCCGCGGCGCCCGCGCCGGGCCCGGGGCTCGTCGTGCGCGGCGGCGCCTCCCCGCTCGGCGAGCACCTGGCGCGCCGGCTCGCCGACCTGACGGCCGGGGACGCGGCCCCGGACGCCGTGGTGGACCTGCGGGGCCTGCGCGAGGGGGCCCCGGAGCGGGCGCTCACCGTCACCCCGGGCGGGGTGGGGCGCCCGTACACCCTGCGGGTGGGGGAGGTGTACGGGCCGGGGTGTTCGCGCCACACACCGATCGGCCGGATGGTGTGGGACGCCCTGCGCAGCCGGCCCGTGACGGTGCCGGGCGACCCGGAGCGCGAGGAGTTCCCCGTGAACCCTGTGAACCCCGTGAATCGCGTGAACCCCGTCTACCCCGTCTACGTCGACGACCTGGCCGACGCCGTGCTGGCGGTGCTCCGGGAGCGGCCCGCCGCACACGTGCTGACCGTGGCGGGGGAGAAGCCGACCACCCTGGGCGCGCTGGCGCGGGCCGTGTGCTCCGCCGTCCGCCCCGTGCCGGTGCGCGAGGACCCGGCGGCGGCCACCGGCAAGTCCGCCGGGGGGCCCTGCCCGGGGCCCGGGTTCGCGGACGGTCCCCGGCCGCCGGGCTGGGCCCCGGCGACCGACGAGCGCAAGGGGCTGCACGCCTTCGCGCAGTGGCTGGCCTACGAGGGGGTGCTGCTGACGGCCGAGTGAGGGGACGGCTCCGCGCGGCGCTAGCATCGGCACTCCGCCGACAACTGGAGTTCACCGCCATGTCCTTGCCGCGCATCGGAGTCGTCATCGTCACCATGGGCAACCGCCCGCGGGAGCTGGAGGCGCTGCTCGCTTCGGTGGAGAAGCAGGACGTGCCCGCGGAGCGGGTGGTCCTGGTGGGCAACGCGACCCCGCTGACCGACGTCGCCACGGACGCCACGAAGATCCCGCTGACGGAGAACCTGGGCTGCCCCGGGGGCCGCAACGTCGGCCTGGAGCTGCTGCGCGACTCGGGCGAGGTCGACGTCGTCGTCGAACTGGACGACGACGGGCTGCTCATCGCCGACGACGTGTTCCGGCGGGTGCGGGACCTGTTCGCGGCGGACCCGGGGCTGGGCATCGTCGGCTTCCGGGTCGCCGACGAGCACGGCCACACCGAGCGGCGGTGGATCCCCCGGCTGCGCGCGGACGACCCGATGCGCGGCGGCGAGGTGACCGCCTTCCTCGGCGGCGGCCACGCCTTCTCCATGCCGATGCTCCGTCAGACGGGGCTGTGGCCCGGGGAGTTCTTTTTCACGCACGAGGAGTCCGACCTGGCCTGGCGGGCCCTGGACGCCGGCTGGCGGATCGTCTACGAGCCGGAGCTGGTCCTCCAGCACCCGAGGACCTCCCCGGCCCGGCACGCCGTCTACTTCCGCAACACCGCCCGCAACCGGGTCTGGCTGGCCCGCCGCCGCCTCCCGCTCCCGCTGATCCCGGTCTACCTGGGGGTGTGGATCCTCATCACCCTGCTGCGCACCCGCGACGCGGCGGGCCTGCGGGCCTGGTGGGGCGGGTTCTTCGCGGGCCTGCGCACCTCCTGCGGCGAGCGGCGCCCGATGCGCTGGCGCACGGTCTGGCGGATGACCCGCCTGGGGCGCCCGCCGATCCTCTGAGGGGACCGGCGTGGTACGGATGTCCCGTACGACCGAGCACCACTGTGAACCGGAGGAATCGAGTACATGCGCACCCTGATCAGCACCGCCTTCGTCTCGCTCGACGGGGTCGTGGAGGGCCCGGGCGGCGAGCCCGGCTACCGGAACTCGGGGTGGACCTTCAAGCACACCGAGTTCCTTCCCGAGTCCTTCGAGATCAAGGGCCGGGAGCAGCGGGAGGCCGCCGCCGTGCTGCTGGGCCGGGTCAGCTACCAGGCGTTCAGCCCGGTGTGGCCGGGCATGGCGGAGTTCGCCGACTACAAGGAGATGCCGAAGTACGTCGTCTCCACCACGCTCACCGAGGACGACCTGGTCGCCGACTGGGGCGAGACGACGATCCTGCGCTCGCTCGACGAGGTCGCCGCGCTCAAGGAGACCGAGGGCGGACCGATCATCGTGCACGGCAGCGCGACGCTGAACCAGGCGCTGTCCGACGCGGGCCTGATCGACCGTTACCACCTGCTCGTCTTCCCGCTGCTGCTCGGCGCGGGCAAGCGGCTGTTCAGCGCCACGGACAAGGACGTCCAGAAGCTGCGGCTGGTCGAGAGCGAGGCTTACCCGAACGGGCTGCAGAAGCAGGTCTTCGACGTCGTCCGCTGACACCGGTGCCGGGCCCCGGGCCCGGCACCGTTTGCGCTGGGACCGCAATCGACTGTCAAAGTCTTGCGGTCCTTGCGCTAGTCTTGCGTGTATGACGCGACGACTTGCTCAGGTGGCGAAGAAGGTGGGGGTCAGCGAGGCGACGGTCAGCCGGGTCCTCAACGGCAAGCCGGGAGTCTCCGAGGCCACCCGGCAGTCCGTGCTCACCGCCCTGGACGTGCTCGGCTACGAGCGGCCCACCCAGCTGCGCGGCGAGCGCGCCCGGCTCGTCGGCCTGGTCCTGCCCGAGCTGCAGAACCCCATCTTCCCCGCCTTCGCCGAGGTCATCGGCGGCGCCCTCGCCCAGCAGGGGCTCACCCCCGTGCTGTGCACCCAGACCAAGGGCGGCGTCTCCGAGGCCGACTACGTCGAGCTGCTGCTCCAGCAGCACGTCTCCGGCGTGGTCTTCGCGGGCGGGCTCTTCGCGCAGGCCGACGCCCCGCACGAGCACTACCACCAGCTCGCCGAGCGGAACATCCCGGTGGTCCTGGTCAACGCCTCCATCGAGGGCCTCGACTTCCCCTGCGTCGCCTGCGACGACGCCGTCGCCGTCGAGCAGGCGTGGCGCCATCTGTCCTCGCTCGGCCACGAGCGGATCGGGCTGCTCCTCGGCCCCGCCGACCACGTGCCCTCCCGGCGCAAGCTCCGGGCCGCCCGCGCCGCGGCCGAGGCGGCCGGCACCCCGCTGCCCGAGGAGCGGATCGTCCGCTCGATCTTCTCCCTCGAAGGCGGCCAAGCCGCCGCCAACACCCTGCTCGAACAGGGGGTCACCGGCATCGTCTGCGCCAGCGACCCGCTCGCCCTCGGCGCGATCCGGGCCGCCCGGCGGCGCGGGCTGAGCGTCCCCGGCGACGTCTCCGTCCTCGGCTTCGACGACTCCGCCTTCATGAACTGCACCGAGCCGCCGCTCTCCACGGTCCGCCAGCCGATCGAGGCGATGGGCCGGGCCGCCGTCGACCTGCTCTGCTCCCAGATCCAGGGCCTCCACTCGCACCCGGGCGAGCTCCTCTTCGAGCCCGAGCTCGTGGTGCGCGGCTCCACCGCCCCGCCGCCCGCCCGCTAGCGGGCACCCCGGGCCGTTCCGGGCGCTCCCGGGCCCACTCCGGGCCCGGGAGCGCCCGAACCGCTTCCTCCGCATAGGCACCGTTTCCTACCGTCCTCGGACGGCTCCGGAAGCGGTGCCTTTGTCATTTCCCTGTCAGTTCCGTTGACACGGTCGTCATCCGGTAGAAATCTGTGCCCCCAGAATCCGCAAAACATTGACTGTATTACTCAAAAGATTGCGAGTCACTGTGTACGGACGTCTGCTCGGACCGCTCAGAGGGCTGCTGATCGTGGCCCTCGTCGCCCTCGGCCTGCTGCCCCCGCCCGCCTCGGCCGCCACGGCCGCCGACACCGACCTCGCGCGCGGCAGACCGGTCACCGCCTCCGGAGCCCTCGGCGGCTATCCGGCGGCCAACCTCACCGACGGCAGCCAGGCCAGCTACTGGGAGGGCCCGGCCGGAGCCTTCCCGCAGTGGGCCCAGGTCGACCTCGGCGCCGCCGTCCGCGTCGACCGCGTCGTCCTCAAGCTGCCCACCGGCTGGGAGGCCCGCGACCAGAACCTCGCCGTCCTCGGCTCCACCGACGGCAGCGCCTTCACCACCCTCGCCCCGGCCCAGGCCCGCCGCTTCGACCCGGCCGCCGCCAACGCCGTCACCGTCACCCTGAGCGGCCCCCAGGTCCGCCACCTGCGCGTCCAGATCGGATCCAACTCCGGCTGGAACGCCGCCCAGCTCTCCGCCCTGGAGGTCTACGGCGAGGCCGGCCCGGGCGAACCGCCCGTCGGCGGCACCAACCTGGCCCGGGGCAAGCCGGTCGAGGCGACCTCGGTCACCCAGAACTACCAGGCCGCCAACGCCGTCGACGACTCCACCGCCAGCTACTGGGAGTCCGCCGGCCTGCCCGCGAGCCTCACCGTGAAGCTGGGCGCGGACGCCGACCTCGCCGGTGTCGCCGTCAAGCTCAACCCCGACCCGGCCTGGGGCCCGCGCACCCAGTCCTTCGAGATCCAGGCCCGGCCCGCCGGAGCCACCGCCTTCACCACCCTCAAGGCCCGCGCCGACTACGCCTTCAGCCCCTCCTCCGGGCAGAACACCGTGACCGTCCCCGTCACCGGCCGCTTCGCCGACGTCCGGCTCACCTTCCACGCCAACACCGGAGCCCCCGGCGCCCAGGTCGCCGAACTCCAGGTCCTCGGCACCGCCGCCCCCGCCCCCGACCTCGTCGTCACCGACCTCACCTGGACCCCGGCCGCCCCCACCGAGACCGACCCGGTCACCGTGCGGGCCACCGTCCGCAACGCGGGCACCGCGACGGCCGCCGCGTCCGCCGTCGCCGTCAGCGTCGAGGGCGCCGTCGCGGGCACCGGCCAGGTCGCCGCCCTCCCGGCCGGGTCCTCCGCCACGGTCGACGTCCCCGTCGGGCGCCGCCCGGTCGGCGCGTACACCGTCTCGGCCGCCGCCGACCCGGCGAACGCGGTCCCGGAGCTCGACGACTCCAACAACAGCCGCACCGCCGCCGCCAAGCTGACCGTCGGCCAGAGCCCCGGCCCGGACCTGATGATCACCGGGATCACCGCCAACCCCTCGGCCCCCGCGGTCGGCGCCCCCGTCTCCTTCACCGTCGCCGTGCTCAACCGGGGCACCACCGCCGTCCCGGCGGGCACGGTCACCCGGCTCACCGCCGGGACCACCACCCTCAACGGCACGACCGGCGCCGTCGGCGCCGGCCAGACCGTCACCGTCGCCGTCCCCGGCACCTGGACCGCCGCCGCGGGCGCCGTCACCCTGACCGCGACCGCCGACGCGACCGGCACCCTCGCCGAGACCGACGAGACCAACAACGTCTTCAGCCGCTCCCTGGTGGTCGGCCGGGGCGCCGCCGTCCCGTACACCGAGTACGAGGCGGAGAACGCCCGCTACCAGGGCACCCTGCTCACCGCCGACCGGCTGCGCACCTTCGGGCACACCAACTTCGCCACCGAGTCCTCGGGCCGCAGCTCCGTCCGGCTCGACACCGGCGGGCAGTACGTCGAGTTCACCTCGGTCAACCAGGCCAACGCCCTCACCGTCCGCAACTCCATCCCCGACGCCGCCGCCGGAGGCGGCCAGGAGGCCACCCTCAGCCTCTACGTGAACGACGTCTTCCTCCGGAAGCTGACGCTCTCCTCCAAGCACAGCTGGCTCTACGGCACCACCGACGACCCCGAGGGCCTGACCAACCGCCCCGGCGGCGACGCCCGCCGGCTCTTCGACGAGTCGCACACGCTGCTCGCCCAGTCCTACCCGCCGGGCACCCGCTTCCGGCTCCAGCGCGACAGCGACGACCGGGCCGCGTACTACGTCCTCGACCTCGTCGACCTGGAGCAGGTGGCCCCGCCGACGCCCCAGCCGGCCGGCTGCGTCTCCATCACCGAGTACGGGGCGGTGCCCAACGACGGCATCGACGACACCGACGCCCTCCAGCGGGCCGTGACCGCCGACCAGAAGGGCGAGATCGGCTGCGTCTGGATCCCGGCCGGACAGTGGCGCCAGGAGCAGAAGATCCTGACCGACGACCCGCTGAACCGGGGGCAGTACAACCAGGTCGGCATCCGGGACGTCACCATCCGCGGCGCCGGCATGTGGCACTCCCAGCTCTACACGCTGACCCCGCCGCAGAACGCGGGCGGCATCAACCACCCGCACGAGGGCAACTTCGGCTTCGACATCGACACCAACACCCGGATCTCCGACATCGCCATCTTCGGCTCGGGCACCATCCGGGGCGGCGACGGCAACGCCGAGGGCGGGGTCGGGCTCAACGGGCGCTTCGGCAAGGGCACGAAGATCAGCAACGTCTGGATCGAGCACGCCAACGTCGGCGTCTGGGTCGGCCGCGACTACTCCAACATCCCCGAGCTGTGGGGTCCGGGCGACGGCCTGGAGTTCACCGGGATGCGGATCCGCAACACGTACGCCGACGGCATCAACTTCGCCAACGGCACCCGCAACTCGACCGTCTCCGACTCCTCCTTCCGCAACACCGGCGACGACGCCCTGGCCGTCTGGTCCAGCAAGTACGTCAAGGACACCTCGGTGGACATCGGCCACGACAACCACTTCCGCAACAACACGATCCAGCTGCCCTGGCGGGCCAACGGCATCGCGGTCTACGGCGGCTACGGCAACACCATCGAGAGCAACGTCATCTCCGACACCATGAACTACCCGGGGATCATGCTGGCAACCGACCACGACCCGCTGCCCTTCACCGGGCAGACCCTGATCGCCGACAACGCCCTCCATCGCACCGGCGGCGCCTTCTGGAACGAGGACCAGGAGTTCGGCGCCATCACCCTCTTCGCGCAGGGCCAGAACATCCCCGGCGTCACCATCCGGGACACCGACATCCTCGACTCCACCTACGACGGCATCCAGTTCAAGACCGGCGGCGGGGTCATGCCCGACGTGCGGATCAGCAACGTCCGCGTCGACGGCACCGTCAACGGCTCCGGGCTGCTCGCCATGAGCGGGGCCAGGGGCAGCGCCACCCTCACCGGGGTGACCTTCGCGCGCACGGCCGAGGGCGACGTACTCGTCGAACCCGGCTCGCAGTTCGTCGTGAACCGGGGCTGACCAGGCCCCTCCGGACGGCGGCCCGCCCTCGGCGGTCCGCCGTTCCGGCACGCCCCTGACCAGGGAAAACACGTCTCAACTCGCCGTGCCCAAGCGGTAGACGGTGCCTCGATCCTCTGCAACTCTCTGAGCGTCCCGCGCAAAGAACCGACATTCAAGCGCGATTTCTGGACGCCCCCCCACACGAGTGAGAACAGAGGAGCGATGAGCATCCGCAACTGGAGATCACGGGGCCTCAGCGCCGCGATCGTCACGAGCCTGCTGGCACTCGGCGGTCCCGCGCTGACCGCCCACGCCGCCGGCGGCCCCAACCTCGCCCTGGGCGACCCCACCGCGGCGAGCAGCGCGCTCGCCGGCTACGGCACCGCCAACATCACCGACGGCGACCAGGGCACCTACTGGCAGAGCTCCGGCTCCGCCCTGCCGCAGTGGGTGCAGGCCGACCTCGGCACCGCCACCCGCGTCGACGAGGTCGTGCTCAAGCTGCCCGCGGGCTGGGAGAGCCGCAACCAGACGCTCTCCGTCCAGGGCAGCGCCGACGGCACCTCCTTCACCACCCTGAAGTCCTCCGCGAGCTACGCCTTCACCCCCGGCGCCGGGAACACCGTCACCATCGCCTTCCCGGCCGCCCAGACCCGCTTCGTCCGGGTGGACATCACCGCCAACACCGGCTGGAGCGCCGCCCAGCTCTCCGAACTGGAGGTGCACGGCGCCGACACCGCCTCCCCGAACCTGGCCGCCGGGAAGACCCTCACCGCCAGCAGCAGCACCCAGACCTACGCCCCCGCCAACGCCAACGACGGCAACCGCGCCAGCTACTGGGAGAGCACCGGCGGCGCCTTCCCGCAGTGGCTCCAGGCCGACCTCGGCGCCGCCCTCCGCGTCGACCGGGTCGCGCTGCGGCTGCCCGCCACCTGGGAGGCGCGCAGCCAGACCCTGAAGATCCAGGGCAGCACCGACGGCAGCTCCTTCACCGACCTGACCGCCGCCCAGTCGTACGCCTTCGACGCGGCGAGCGGGCGCAGCGCGACGATCACCTTCGGCGCCACCACCACCCGCTACGTGCGGGTCGTCGTCACCGCCAACACCGTGCAGAACGCCGCCCAGTTCTCCGAGTTCGAGATCTACGGGCCGACGAGCGGCGACACCCAGGCGCCCAGCGCGCCCGCCAACCTCGCCTACACCGAGCCCGGCTCCGGCCAGATCCGCCTCACCTGGACCGCCTCCACCGACAACACCGGCGTCACCGGCTACGACATCTACGCCAACGGCACCCTGCTGACCGGCGTCGCCGGGAACGTCACCACCTTCACCGACACCCGCCCGGCCAACCAGACGGTGTCCTACACGGTCCGCGCCAAGGACGCCGCCGGGAACCAGTCCGGCGACTCCAACACCGTCACCCGGATCGGCGACGCCGGAGACACCCAGGCGCCGACCGCCCCGGCGAGCCTCGCCTACACCGAGCCCGGCTCCGGCCAGATCCGGCTGACCTGGACCGCCTCCACCGACAACACCGGCGTCACCGGCTACGACGTCTACGCCAACAACGTCCTGCGTGCCTCCGTCGCCGGGAACGTCACCACCTACACCGACACCCAGCCCGCCTCCGCCACCGTCACCTACACGGTCCGTGCCAAGGACGCCGCCGGGAACCAGTCCGGCGCCAGCAACGGCGTGACCCGCAACGGCACCGGCGGCAGCGGCTCCAACCTGGCCGTGGGCAAGGCGATCAGCGCCTCCTCCAGCGTCTTCACCTTCGTCGCCGCCAACGCCAACGACAACGACCCGGCCACCTACTGGGAGGGCGCGGGCGGCAGCTACCCGAACACCCTCACCGTCAAGCTCGGCGCCGACGCCGACCTCGACCGGCTCGTGCTGCGGCTCAACCCCGACACCGCCTGGGGCGCCCGCTCCCAGACCGTCGAGGTCCTCGGCCGAGGCCAGAACGCCACCGGCTTCACCGGGCTCGTCGCCGCCAAGAGCTACGCCTTCGACCCCGGCAGCGGCAACCAGGTGACGATCCCGCTCACCGCCCGCGTCGCCGACGTGCAGCTCCGCTTCACCGCCAACACCGGCGCCCCGGCCGGACAGCTCGCCGAGCTCCAGGCGATCGGCGTCCCGGCGCCCAACCCGGACCTGCGGGTCACCGGGCTCACCGTCTCGCCCGCCGCGCCCGTCGAGTCGGACCAGGTCACGGTCAGCGCGACGGTCCGCAACGACGGCACCGCCGCCGCCGGGGCCAGCAGCGTGGCCGTGCGGCTCGGCGGCAGCAAGGTCGCCTCGGCCGCCGTCGGCGCGCTCGCCGCGGGGGCGCAGACCACGGTGACCGCCTCGATCGGGGCGCGCGACGCCGGTTCGTACGAGCTGAGCGCCGTCGCCGACGAGACCGACGCGGTCATCGAGCAGAACGAGACCAACAACACCTACACCAGCCCGACCGCGCTCGTGGTGCGGCCGGTGGACAGCTCGGACCCGGTCGTCGCCTCGGTGGCCACCACGCCGTCCAGCCCCTCGGCGGGCGACGCGGTCACCTTCAAGGCCGTGGTCCGCAACCAGGGCACGGTCGCCACCGCCACCGGCTCCCACCCGGTGACGCTGACGCTGCTGAACGCCCAGGGCGGCACGGTGAAGACCCTCACCGGCTCCTACTCCGGCGCGCTGGCGGCGGGGGCGCAGACCGAGGTGGCCCTCGGGCCCTGGACCGCCGCCGACGGCTCGTACACCGTCCGCACGGTCCTCGCCGACGACGCGAACGAGCTCCCGGTGAAGCGGCAGAACAACACCGCGAGCCAGCCGCTCTTCGTCGGGCGCGGCGCCAACATGCCGTACGCGATGTACGAGGCGGAGGACGGCGTCGCGGGCGGCGGCGCGACCGTCGTCGGGCCCAACCGCACGGTCGGCGACATCGCGGGCGAGGCGTCCGGCCGCAAGGCCGTCAACCTGGACGCGACCGGCGAGTACGTCGAGTTCACCACCCGGGCCGCCACCAACACCCTGGTCACCCGCTTCTCCATCCCGGACGCCCCGGGCGGCGGCGGCATCGACGTGACGCTCGACGTCTACGTCGACGGGGTCCTCAAGAAGGCCATGCCGCTGACCTCGAAGTACGCCTGGCTGTACGGCTCCGAGACCGCGCCCGGCAACTCCCCGGGGGCGGGCGGTCCGCGGCACATCTACGACGAGGCCCAGCTGATGTTCGGGGAGACCATCCCGGCCGGCAGCCGGATCCGGCTCCAGAAGGACGCGGCGAACACCACCTCGTACGCGATCGACTTCGTCAACCTGGAGCAGGTCGCGCCGGTCGCGAACCCCGACCCGGCCGCGTACGCGGTCCCGGCGGGCTTCGGCCAGCAGGACGTGCAGAACGCGCTGGACCGGGTCCGGATGGACTCCACGGGCACCCTGGTGGGCGTCTACCTGCCGGCCGGCGACTACCAGACGTCCAGCAAGTTCCAGGTGTACGGCAAGGCGGTCAAGGTGGTCGGGGCCGGGCCCTGGTTCACCCGCTTCCACGCCCCCTCGACGCAGGACAACACGGACGTCGGCTTCCGCGCGGAGGCGGCCGCGAAGGGCTCGCTCTTCAAGGGCTTCGCCTACTTCGGCAACTACACCTCGCGGATCGACGGCCCCGGCAAGGTCTTCGACTTCGCCAACGTGACGGACATCGTCATCGACGACATCTGGAACGAGCACTTCGTCTGCCTCTACTGGGGCGCCAACACCGACCGGATCACGATCAAGAACTCGCGGATCCGGAACCTGTTCGCCGACGGGGTCAACATGACCAACGGCTCGACGGACAACCTGGTGACCAACAACGACGCCCGGGCCACCGGCGACGACAGCTTCGCGCTCTTCTCCGCGATCGACGCGGGCGGCGCGGACATGAAGAACAACGTCTACGAGAACCTGACCAGCACCCTCACCTGGCGGGCGGCGGGTGTGGCCGTCTACGGCGGCTACGACAACACCTTCCGCAACATCCACATCGCCGACACCCTGGTCTACTCCGGCATCACCATCTCCTCGCTGGACTTCGGCTATCCGATGAACGGATTCGGAACCGGTCCGACGACCTTCGAGAACATCTCCATCGTCCGCGCCGGCGGGCACTTCTGGGGCGCGCAGACCTTCCCCGGCATCTGGGTCTTCTCCGCCTCGAAGGTCTTCCAGGGCATCCGGGTCAACCACGTCGACATCGTCGACCCCACCTACAGCGGGGTGATGTTCCAGACGAACTACGTGGGCGGCCAGCCGCAGTTCCCCATCAAGGACACCGTCTTCAGCGACATCTCCATCACGGGGGCGCGCAAGAGCGGTGACGCCTTCGAGGCCAAGTCAGGCTTCGGCCTGTGGGCCAACGAGCTGCCGGAGGCGGGCCAGGGCCCGGCGGTGGGCGAGGTGACCTTCAACGGGCTGCGGATGAGCGGCAACGCCGTCGACGTCCGCAACACCACCAGCACGTTCAGGATCAACGTCAACCCGTAATTCCCTAGCGCTGTCGTAGATTTGCGAAATCAGCGCGATATCTTGCGTTCATCTGTCGCGGGTGGTTGAGTGTGGCGCACCCCGCTCACCCACCCGCGCATCGCCCGAAGGGGACCCACCCATGAGAAGTGCCAGGCTCCGCCGTACCCGCAGACCCGCCGCCGTCGCCCTCGTCTCCGCGCTCGCGCTGACCGCCCTCGCCGCCTGCGGCACGAGCAGCAGCGCGGGCGGCGACGACAACGGCGGAGCCGGCGCGGGGTCCTCCGACCCCTCCGCGCCGCTCGACCCCAAGACCAAGGTCACCCTGACCATCGACTGCATGCCGCCCGCCGCCAAGGCCGCCGAGCTCAAGGAGTGGAAGGAGGACGTCGCCGCCTTCAACAAGACCTACCCGAACGTCACCGTCGAGGGCCGCTCCACCGCCGGCCAGTGCCTCGAACCCCCGCGCTTCACCGCGATGCTCAAGGCCAAGTCGCAGCCCGACGTCTTCTACACCTACTTCACCGACCTGCCCCAGGTCCTCTCCGAGGACGGCGCCGCCGACATCAGCGCCTACGTCAACGACAAGACCGTCCCGGCGCTGGCGGACATCGACCCCAACGTCCTCGGCTCCCTCAAGCAGGACGGCAAGCTCTACGGCCTGCCCACCAGCAACTACACAATGGGCCTGCTGATCAACCGCAAGCTCTTCAAGGACGCCGGCCTCGACCCCGACAGCCCGCCGCGCACCTGGGAGGAGGTCCGCGCCGCGGCCAAGAAGATCGCCGGACTCGGCGGCGGCGTGGCGGGCTTCGGCGAGTACAGCGCCGGCAACACCGGCGGCTGGCACTTCACCGCCCAGATGTACAGCCTCGGCGGCGACGTCGTCGACGCGAGCGGCAAGAAGGCCGCCTTCAACAACGACCTCGGCAAGCAGGTCGCGAAGAACCTCCACGCCATGCGCTGGCAGGACGACAGCATGGGCAAGACCCAGCTGCTCAAGTGGGGCGACCTCCAGAAGCAGATCGCCACCGACAAGCTCGGCATGTTCCTCGCCGCCCCCGACGACATCGCGTACATGGTCCAGCAGCTCGGCGCCAAGTACGAGAACTTCGGCATGGGCCCGATACCCGGCGGCAAGAACACGCTCGCCGGCGGCAACAACTACATGGTCAAGAAGGGCATCTCCGGCGACAAGATCAAGGCCGCCGTCGCCTGGCTCAACTTCAAGAACCTCACCGTCGGCAAGGGCCAGTTCGACTGGGCCCGCTCCAAGGCCGACGGCCTCCCGGTCGGCGTCCCGCAGCCCAACTTCTGGCTGAACGACTCCAAGGCCAAGGACGACGCGAGCCGCGTCCAGAACGCCACCATGCCCGTCGCCAACTTCAAGGCGTTCATGGACAACCCGGTCGCCGGCAAGGCCGAGCCGCCGAAGGCCCAGGAGGTCTACAAGGTCCTCGACAACGTGATGTCCGGGCTCCTCACCGACAAGAACGCCGACGTCGACAAGCTCCTCGCCACCGCCGAGGCCCAGGTCAACCAGGTCCTGTCCCACCAGTGAGCCGACCGGGCGGCGGCGGACCCCACCCGGTCCGCCCCGCCCGTCACACCCTCGACAGCGGCACCAGCGTCAAGGAGCGACGATGCCGGCCCTCCGTACCACCCTGCGGCGCAACCTGACCGCCCACGGCTTCCTCATCGGCGCCGTCCTCTGCTTCGCCCTGTTCTCCTGGTACCCCATGGTCCGCGAGGTCCTCCTCGCCTTCCAGCGCACCGAGAACGGCCGGACCACCTGGACCGGCCTCGACAACTTCCGCACCGTCGCCGACGACCCCGCCTTCTGGCAGGCGTGGGGCAACACCCTCCTCTTCACCGCCCTCGCCCTCGTCCTCGGCTTCGCCGTCCCGTTCGTCGCCGCCCTCGTCATCAACGAGTTCCGGCACGCCCAGGGCTACCTCCGGCTCCTCGTCTACCTGCCGGTCATGCTCCCCCCGGTCGCCGCGGTCCTCCTCTTCAAGTACCTCTACGACCCCGGCTACGGACTCCTCAACGAACTCCTCGGCCTCCTCGGACTCCCCGCCCAGCAGTGGCTCCAGGACCCCGACCTCTCCATGCTCTCCGTCGTCCTCGCCGCCACCTGGATGAACATGGGCGGCGCCACCCTGATCTACCTCGCCGCCCTCCAGTCCATCCCCGGCGAGCTCTACGAGGCCGCCGAACTCGACGGCGCGGGACTGTTCCGCAAGATCTGGCACGTCACCATCCCGCAGACCCGCCTCGTGCTCTCGCTGATGCTCCTCATGCAGGTCATCGCCACCATGCAGGTCTTCGTCGAGCCGTTCCTGCTCACCGGCGGCGCCGGACCCCAGGGCTCCACCACCACCGTCGTGTACCTCATCTACCAGTACGCCTTCAGCTTCAACGACTACGGCGCCGCCGCCGCGCTCGGCCTCATGCTGCTCGTACTCCTCGCCGGATTCTCGGCGGCGTACGCCCGGCTCAGCCGCGCCGAGGACGCGTAGCACCCGGGGGAGACGCACATGTCCACACGCACGCTCATCGCACCGGCCCGGCTCGCCCGGCCCCGCGGCAAGGCCGTCTACCGGATCGTCCTCGGCCTCGTCCTCGTCCTCTTCACCCTCGCCTTCCTCGGCCCCCTCTACTGGCTGGCCTCCAGCGGGCTCAAGGACGCCCAGGAGGTCGTCGCCACCCCGCCCACCCTGATCCCCGGCAGCTTCACCCCCGGCAACTACACCCGGGCCTGGGAGGTCATGGACCTCGCCACCCTCCTGCTCAACACCCTCTTCTACGCCTTCGGCGCCCTCGCCTTCCAGCTCGTCCTGGACGTCGCCGCCGCCTACTCCCTCTCCAAGCTCCGCCCCGTGCTCGGCAAGGCCGTCCTCGGCATGATGCTCGCCACCCTGATGATCCCGGCGACCGTCCTCATCGTGCCCCAGTACCTCACCGTGCTCGACGTGCCGCTCGTCCAGCGCAACCTGCTCAACAGCCCCTGGGCGATCTGGCTGCCCTCCGTCGCCAACGCCTTCAACATCTTCCTGCTGAAGCGGTTCTTCGACTCCATCCCCAGCGAGCTCCTGCACGCCGCCGCCATCGACGGCGCGGGCCCCCTGCGGATCCTCTGGTCGATCGTCCTGCCCATCTCCCGGCCGATCCTCGGCGTCGTCTCGATCTTCGCGGTCGTCGGCGTCTGGAAGGACTTCCTCTGGCCGCTCCTCACCCTCCCCGACCCCGCCAAGCAGACCCTCAACGTGGGCATCTACTCGCTCTCCAACGGCGTCCCGGTCAACGTCCTCATCGCCGCCCTCACCATCGCCTCGCTGCCCACCCTCATCGTGTTCCTGATCTTCCAGCGGAACATCATGGGCGGCCTCACCGCCGGCGGCCTCAAGGGCTGATCACCGCGCCGCCCCTCCCCGCGCCGCCCTTCCCCGCGCCGCGGGCCCTCCCCGCACCACCACCGCACCCGTCCCTGCCCGAAAGGACCCTCACGTGGCAGCCCCCAACCCGACCCGAGACGCCGACTGGTGGCGCGACGCCGTCATCTACCAGGTCTACCCGCGCAGCTTCGCCGACGGCGACGGCGACGGCACCGGCGACCTCGCGGGCGTCCGGGCGCGCCTGCCCCACCTCGCCGCCCTCGGCGTCGACGCCGTCTGGTTCACCCCCTGGTACGCCTCCCCGATGGTCGACGGCGGCTACGACGTCGCCGACTACCGCGCCATCGACCCCGCCTTCGGCACCCTCGACGAGGCCGAGAAGCTCATCGCCGAAGCCGCCTCCCTCGGCCTGCGCGTCATCGTCGACATCGTCCCCAACCACGTCTCCGACCGGCACGCCTGGTTCACCGCCGCCCTCGCCGCCGGCCCCGGCAGCCCCGAACGGGCCCGCTTCCACTTCCGCCCCGGCCGCGGCGCCGACGGCGAACTCCCGCCCAACGACTGGCCCTCCCAGTTCTCCGGCGACACCTGGACCCGCGTCCCCGACGGCGAGTGGTACCTCCACCTCTTCACCCCCGAACAGCCCGACCTCAACTGGTCCCACCCCGACGTCCGCCGCGAACACGAGGACGTCCTGCGCTTCTGGTTCGACCGAGGCGTCGCCGGCGTCCGCATCGACTCCGCCGCCCTGCTCACCAAGGACCCCGAACTCCGCGACTTCGTCGAGGGCGTCGACCCCCACCCGTACATCGACCAGGACGAGATCCACGACGTCTACCGCTCCTGGCGGGCCGTCGCCGACACCTACGGCGGCGTCTTCGTCGGCGAGGTCTGGCTCCCCGACGCCGAACGCTTCGCCCGCTACCTGCGCCCCGACGAACTCCACACCGCCTTCAACTTCAACTTCCTCGCCTGCCCCTGGGAACCCGGCCGGCTCCGCCGCACCATCGACGACACCCTCGCCGAACACGCCCCCGTCCACGCCCCCGCCACCTGGGTCCTCTGCAACCACGACGTCACCCGCACCGCCACCCGCTACGGACGCGCCGACACCGCCTTCGACTTCGCCGCCAAACGCTTCGGCACCCCCACCGACCTGGAGCTCGGCACCCGCCGCGCCCGCGCCGCCGCCCTCCTCACCCTCGCCCTGCCCGGCTCCGTCTACCTCTACCAGGGCGAGGAACTCGGCCTGCCCGAGGCCGACATCCCCCGCGACCGCATCCAGGACCCCATGCACTTCCGCTCCGGCGGCACCGACCCCGGCCGCGACGGCTGCCGGGTCCCCCTCCCCTGGGAGGCCGAGGCCCCCGCGTACGGCTTCGGCTCCGACAGCCGCGACACCTGGCTGCCCCAGCCCGCCGACTGGGCCCGCTACGCCGTCGACCGGCAGAGCGCCGACCCCGGCTCCATGCTCAGCCTCTACCGCGAGGCCCTCGCCCTGCGCCGCACCGTGCCCGGCTTCGGCGACGGCCCGCTGCGCTGGCTCCCCGCGCCCGACGGCGTCCTCGCCTTCACCCGCGACCACGGCCTGAGCTGCCTCGTCAACCTCGCCGCCGCCCCCGTCCCGCTCCCCGACGGGGCCGAACTCCTCCTCGCCAGCGGCCCGCTCGGCCCCGACGGGACCCTGCCGCCCGACACCGCGGCCTGGCTCCGCACCGCCTGACCCTCCCCGTACCCCCTCCCCGCCGCCGCCCGCGCCCCACCCGAGAGAAACGAGGCCCCATGGCCCGCCCGCACGGCAGGGCGCAGGCGCTCGCCGCCGCCCTCCTCGCCCTCGGCACCACCCTCACCGCGCTCACCGGCACCGCCGTCGCCGCCCCACCGGGCGCGCCCCCCGGCCCGGCGCCCGCCGTCACCCGCGCCGGGCTCGACCCCGCCCTCACCGCCGGGCGCGGCGCGGACGTCGCCTTCGACGAGCAGGAGGCCGAGAACGCCCGTACCGACGGCACCGTCATCGGCCCGGACCGCACCCCGTACACCCTCCCCTCGGAGGCGTCCGGCCGGAAGGCGGTGCGGCTCACGCCGGGGCAGTACGTGGAGTTCACCCTGCCCCGCGCCGCCAACGCCCTCACCGTGCGCTACAGCATCCCCGACGCCCCCGGCGGCGGCGGGACCACCGCCCCGCTCGCCGTCTCCGTCGGCGGACGCCACCAGGACACCCTCACGCTGACCTCGGCGTACTCCTGGCTGTACAACCAGTACCCGTTCACCAACGACCCCGGCGCCGACCTGCTCCACCCGGACTGGTGGCTCGCCGAATGCTCCTGCGTCCCGGCCGCCACCACCCCCGCCCCCGTCCTCACCAAGCCCTTCCGCCCCACCCACTTCTACGACGAGCAGCGCCTGCTCCTCCGCTCCACCCACCGGGCCGGCGAACGCGTCCGCCTCACCGTCCCCGCCGGCAGCCCCGCCGCCTGGACCGTGATCGACCTCCTTGACACCGAGCGGGTCGCCCCGCCGCACGTGGAGCGCGGCGGGCTCGACATCCGCGCCTTCGGCGCCGACCCCACCGGCCGCCGCGACGCGGCCCCCGCCATCGAACGCGCCATCGCCGCGGCCCGCCGCGCCGACCGGCCCGTCTACCTGCCGCCGGGCACCTTCCGCGTCGACCGCCACATCACCGTCGACGACGTCGCCCTCGTCGGCGCGGGCAACTGGCACACCGTCCTCAAGGGCCGCGAGGTCGCCCTCCCCGTCCCCGCGCCCGACGGCTCCACGCACACCGGCGTCGGGCTGTACGGCAGGAGCGCCGCCGAGGGCGGCAGCCGCCACGTACGCCTCTCCGGCTTCGCCATCGAGGGCGACGTCCGCGCACGCGTCGACACCGACCAGGTCAACGCCATCGGCGGCGCCTTCAGCGACTCCACCATCTCCGGCCTCTACCTGCACCACACCAAGGTCGGCATCTGGCTCGACGGCCCCATGAGCCGCGTCCGGATCACCGACAACATCATCACCGACCAGATCGCCGACGCCCTCAACTTCCACACCGGCGTCACCGACTCGCTCGTCCGGAACAACTTCGTCCGCAACACCGGCGACGACGGCATCGCCCTCTGGTCCGAGAAGACCGCCGACGCCCGCAACACCATCGCCCGCAACACCGTCCAGTCGCCCACCCTCGCCAACGGCATCGCCGTCTACGGCGGCACCGACACCACCGTCGAGGGCAACCTCGTCGCCGACCCCGTCCGCGAGGGCAGCGGACTGCACGCCGGCTCCCGCTTCGGCGCCGAACCCTTCTCCGGCGCCCTCCACTTCACCGGCAACACCACGGTCCGGGCCGGCGGCCTCGACCTCAACTGGCGAATCGGCCTCGGCGCGCTCTGGCTCTACGCCCTGGACCGCTCCATCGACGCGGACATCCGCGTCACCGGCGACCACTACCTGGACTCCACCCACAACGCGATCATGCTGGTCAGCGAGTACGGCGTGAAGGACCGCTACGACATCCCGGCCGTCCACTTCAAGGACATCCGCGTCGACGGCACCGGCAACTCCGTGCTGAGCGCCCGCACCAAGGGCTCCGCCACCTTCGAGAACGTCGACGCCCGCAACGTCGGAGCCGTCGGCGTCAACAACTGCGGCTCCTTCAACTTCCCCGCCACCGGCTCCGAGTTCTCCCTCGCCGACCTCGGCGGCAACGACGGCGGCTGGCTCGCCCCCTGGCTCCTGCCCAACACGATCACCTGCGACGACCGCCCGCCGGTCGTCCCGCCCCCGGCCCCCGCGCCCTGGTCCTGACCCCGGGGCGCGCGCCCTGGTCCTGACCCCGGGGCGCGGGACCCCCGCGCGGCATTTCACAGGAATCACCCGCGTTTCGCCTGGTGCCTGCGACGCGTCGCGCGGAGGGCCGTCCGCCGTCCGGTAGTTTCGGAAGAACCGCAGGTCACAGAAGTGACGACTGCTCCTTCCCGGCTATGTGAGGCGCGTTCACCATGACCCTGTCCATCCGTAACCAGCTCCCCGGCACCGTCACCTCCGTCACCGCGGGCGAGGCCATGGCCTCGGTGAAGGTGACCCTCGCCGGCGGCCAGGACATCACCGCCGCCATCACCACCGAGGCGGTCAAGGACCTCGGCCTGGCCGCCGGCTCCTCGGTCAAGGCCCTGGTGAAGTCGACCGAGGTCGTCCTCGCCACCGGCCCGGTCGAGGGCATCTCGATCCGCAACCAGCTCCCCGGCTCCGTGACCGAGGTGGCCACCGGCGGCGCCATGGGCTCCGTCAAGGTCTCGGTCCAGGGCGGCGAGCTCACCGCGGCCATCACCAAGGAGGCCGTGGAGGAGCTCGGCCTGAGTGCCGGGACCTCCGTCGTCGCGCTGATCAAGTCGACCGAGATCTCGCTCGCCTCGGCCTGACCCGCCCCCGCCCGACCCGCCCCCGCGCGGCCTTCGACGGCCGGTCAGGGCCAGAGCCGCCGCCGCTGCCAGCCCCCGCCCTCCCGCTCGTACCGCAGCCGGACGTGGGAGCGGTCGGCGGTCGCCTGCCAGAACTCGACGACCTCCGGCACGAGCGCCCACAGCGTCCAGGCGGGCTCGACGAGGCCGGGGTCGGCCGCGATCCCGGCCAGGCTCCGGGCGAGCGCGCGCTCGCGCTCGTCCGGGTCGCCGAGGTAGCGGCTCTGACGCCCCAGGACCGCCTCGGCCCGCGCGCTGTCGGAGCGCGCCAGGAAGTCCGCCGCCGAGCGGGCGGCCGACTCCCGCCGGACCGCGCCCCGCACCCGCACCTGGCGGCCGAACTCCGCCCAGTAGAAGGTCAGCGCCGCGCGCGGAGCGCCGCCGAGCTGGACCCCCTTGGGGCTGGTGGCGTGCCCCGCGAAGAGGAAGCCCCCGGCGTCCCCGACGTCCTTCAGGATCAGCACCCGGGCGTCGGGGTCGCCGGCCTCGTCCACCGTGGACAGCGTCATGGCGTGCGGGTCGGGCACCCCGGCCGCCACCGCCTCCCGCAGCCAGCCGAGGAAGAGCTCCACGGGACCGTCCGGGGCGAGCTCGGGACGGAAGGCGGGCAGCGGCCGGTCGAAGACCTCGATGCCGCGCAGCCAGTCGCGCACGGCGGAGGGCCCGTTCTCGGTCATATCGTCCTCACTCCTTGTCGGTCACTCGGCACCGGCCCGCCCGGCGGGGGCGCCGGTCACAGCACGACGACGGTCACCTCGGTCGCCTTCACACCCGCCCACACCGACACCCCGTCCGCGAGCCCGAGCTCGGCGGCGGCCCCCGGGGTGATCTCCGCGACCAGGTCCGGCGTCTCCCCGGACGTCACGAGCACCCGCAGCCGGCTGCCGCTCGCCGTGATCTCGCGTACGGTCCCGGGCCAGACGTTACGGGGACTCCCGGCCGGCTTCTCGCGGTGCAGCGACACCGCCTCGGGCGCGACGATCGCCAGCGCCCGGGTCCCGGCGGGCGGCGGCTCGGCCGCGACCAGGGCGCCGCCGCCGTCGAGCGCGAGCCCCTCGGGGGCGGCGGTCCCGGGCCAGGCGTTGCGGCCGAGCATCCGGGCCACCCAGGGGGAGCGCGGATTCCGGGTCACCTCGGCCGGGGCCGCGTCCTGCAGCGCCCGCCCGTCCTCCAGCACCAGCACCCGGTCGGCCAGCGACACGGCCTCCACGGGATCGTGGGTGACGATCAGACAGACGCCGCCGAACCCCGCGAGGTGCCCGCGCAGGGTGTGCCGGACGTGCGCCCGGGTCGTCTGGTCGAGCGCGGCCAGCGGCTCGTCGAGCACCAGCAGCCGGGGGCGGGCGGCCAGCGCGCGGGCCAGCGCGACCCGCTGCGCCTGCCCGCCGGAGAGCTGCCCCGGGCGCCGGTGCGCCAGGTGCCCGACGCCGAGGCGGTCGAGCCAGAGCCGCGCCTCCCGGCGGGCCTCGGCCCGGCCGACACCCTGGGCGCGCAGCCCGTACGCGGTGTTGGCGAGCGCGGTCAGGTGCGGGAACAGGGCGCCGTCCTGCGGCACCCAGGCGACCCGCCGCCGGTGCGGGGGCAGCGCGGTGACGTCGGTGCCGCCCAGGGACAGGTCGGCGTGGGCGCGGGGGGTGAGCCCGAGCAGGGCCCGCAGCAGGGTGGTCTTCCCGGCGCCGTTCGGGCCCACCACGGCGATGGTCGTGCCGGGTTCGGCGTCCAGCGTCAGCCGGGTGAAGCCGGTGACCTCGGCGTGCAGCGCCCACCGCGCGTCGGGTGCGGCGGGTGTGCTGGGAGCGTCAGGCGTGGCGGGCGCGGTGTCCGGAGCGTCCGGGGCGTCCGGGGCGGGTGCCGGCGTGCGGGCCCGGTCGGCGGGGGTGCCGGTCCAGCGGCCCCGCAGCGCGATGAGCACGGCCATCGCGATGGCCAGGAGCAGCAGCGAGACCGAGGTGGCGGCCTCCGGCTCGTCCTGGAGCAGCAGATAGACCTGGAGCGGAAGGGTCTGGGTGGTGCCCGGCAGGTTCCCGGCGAAGGTGATCGTCGCGCCGAACTCGCCGAGCGCGCGGGCCCAGGTCAGGGCCGCGCCCGCGACGACGCCGGGCGCCACCATCGGCAGCGTGACGGTGAAGAAGACCCGGACCGGCGAGGCGCCGAGCGAGGCGGCCGTCTCCTCGTACCGGGGCCGCAGCCCGCCCAGCGCGCCCTCCAGGCTGATGACCAGGAACGGCATGGCGACGAAGGTGGCCGCGAGCACGGCGCCGGAGGTGTGGAACGGCAGCGTGATGCCGAAGGTGGACTCCAGCCAGGGCCCGAGGAGGCCGCGCCGCCCGAAGGCGAGCAGCAGGGCGACGCCGCCGACGGTCGGCGGGAGGACCATCGGCAGCAGGACCAGCGAGCGGACGAACGCCTTGCCGGGGAAGGGCACCCGGGCCAGCAGCCAGGCGAGCGGCACGCCGAGGAGCAGGGAGAGGCCGAGGGCCCAGAAGGACACCAGGAGCGACAGCTTCAGCGCCTCGACGGTGCCGGGGGCGGTGAGGTGGCCGGCGAGCTCGCTCCACTCGGTCCGCACCAGGATGCCGAGGAGGGGAAGGGAGAGGAAGGCCACGGCCGCCAGCGCGGGCAGCGCGAGCAGCAGGGGCGGCCGGGCACCGGAGGCGCGGGGGCCTGCTCGTTTCATCGAAGATCCCGAGGGCGGGGGAGTGGGGCGGAGGGGCCGTCCGTTCCCCCGGGACGGACGGCCCCGCGTGCTGGCTCGGGGTTACGGCTTCTGGAAGCCGGCGTCCTGGAGGATCTTCTGGGCTTCGGGGGTGCTGAGCCAGGCGACGAAGGCGGTGGCGGCGTCGGTGTTCTTGCTGTTCTTGAGGGCGGCGGCGGGGTATTCGGCGATGGCGTTCTGGTCGTCGGGGATCTCGATGGCGTCGACCTTGTCCTTGGCGCTTTCGGCGTCGGTCTTGTAGACGAGTCCGGCGTCGGCTTCGCCGAGTTCGACCTTGCTGAGGACGGCGCGGACGTTCGGCTCCTGGGAGACGGGCTTCACGGTGATCTTCTGGGTGTCGAGGATCTTGGCGCTGTATTTGCCGGCGGGGACTTCGGGGGCGGCGAGGACGACCTTGAGCTTGGGGTCGGCGAGGTCCTTGAGGGTGCCGATCTTGTGGGGGTTGCCTTCGCCGGTGGCGATGACGAGGCGGTTCTTGGCGATGACGACGGGGGTGGCGGTGTCGTTCTTGACCTTGTCCATGGACTTGGTGTCGGCGGTGACGAGGGCGTCGGCGGGGGCGCCTTGTGCGACCTGGGCGACGAGTTCCTGGGAGCCGGCGAAGGAGAAGGTGATGGTGGTGCCGGGGTGGGTCTTCTCGTAGGCGGCGCCGGCGGTCTTGAAGACGTCGGTGAGGGAGGCGGCGGCGAGGACGGTGAGCTGGGCCTTGGGGGCGGCGCTGGTGGTGGGGGTGGAGCCGCTGGTGTCCTTCTTGGTGTCGTCGCTGCTGGAGCAGGCGGCGAGGGGGACGAGCAGGGCGGCGGTGAGCGCGGCGGCGGCGGTGCGGCGTCTGGCCGGGGAGAGGGCGAAGGACATGACGGTACGACTCCTTGGGCATGACGGGGAAAGTGCGGGAGTACTGCGTGGGGCTCAGGTGTCAGGTGCGGCCGACTTCCCCTCCCGGCAGGACTGCATGTGCGACACCGTAGGACGGCCCGGCTCTCATCTGCAACAAACATGGAGGACCCTCCATCGCGAATGAGAGGAGCCCTGGAGGAACGACCGAGAACCCCGGACGGCCCCCGGCGAAGCTCCAGCTCCGGCGGCCCCGCCCTGTGTGTTCGAACGAGAGGCGTTTCCGCACTCTGACATGGCATCTACGATGGAACGTCTCGTATTCACCTTGCGCATGTGAGGTGGAGGCGTGCGCAATTCATCAGGGGGCAAGGAGTTCCGTATGCAGGTCGACCATCTTCTCCGCCTCGACCGTCTCGACCTCTCCCTGGTCTGGGGGGACCGGGCGCTCCTCGGCCAGGAGGTCGGCGGCGTCACCGCCACCGACCTGGAGGACCCGGCCCGGTTCCTGGAGGCCGGCGAGATCGTGCTGAGCGGACTGGTCTGGTGGAACAGGGCGGACGACCCGGCCAAGGCCGACCGCTTCGTCTCCGCGCTCAGCGGCGCGGGCGCGGTCGCGCTGCTGGCCGGCGAGGAGACCCACGGCGGGGTGCCGAGGGAGGTCGTCGACGCCTGCCGCCGGCACCGCGTCGCCCTGCTCGCCGTCCCCGCGCACACCAGCTTCCGGGCCGTCACCGAGGCCGTCTACCTCCGCCAGTGGGGCGAGCTCAGCCGCCGCCCCACCGACCACTACGCGCTGCCGGAGAACGTCCGCGCCGACCTCGACCGCGCCCTCGAACGCGGCGCCTCGGTCGCCGAGTTGCTCGACCGGGCCTTCGCCCACCTCGGCACCCCCGACTGCCATCTGCTCACCGGCAGCGGCCGTACGGTTGCCCGGACCGCGGGCGCGCCCGGGCTGCCGGCCCCCCGGGCGGCGGAGCTGCTGCGCGGGGTGCGCGGGACGACGGTCCGCGTCGAGGCCGACGAGGACACCGCCTTCGACGCCTGGCATCTGCACCTGCCCGAGGAGGGCCAGGTCCCGCCCCGGGTCCTGCACGAGATCGCCGAACTCCTCGGCCGCCACCGGCGCCGCGAGGACCGCCGCCGCGCGGCCCGGGCCGCCGCCGCGCGGGAGCTGACGGCCGCGGTGGGCGCCGCCTACCCCGACCCGGCCCGCGTCCAGGCCGCCCTGACCGCCTGCGGGGTGGGCGAGGGCCGCGCGTACACGGTGCTCGTGGCCCACCTCGACCAGCGCGGCCACGCGACGGCCGGAGGGCGCCCCGGCGGGCCGGGGGCCGGTCCCGGCCTCGGGGGAGCCCGCAGGACCGGCGACGCCGGGGCCGCCGCCGGGGCCGGCGCCGGGGCCGGCCCCGGGTCCGGGGACACCGGCGCCGCCGACGGGGCCGCCGCGCTCGCCGAGGCGCTCGGGCACCTGCCGCCCGGCCGGGTCGCCGTCGCCGTCGCCGAGCGCCCCGGCGGCGAGGCGATGGCCGTCCTCGCCCACGACGAGGACGCCGGGCCGGAGCTGCGCGCGCTGCTCGCCGAGGTGTGGCCGCTGGTGCACGCCTGCCGCCCCGGCACCGCCCTGCACGCCGGGATCAGCGAGCCCGTGGCCGCCGCCGCGGGGCTCGACTCCGCGCTCGCGCAGGCCCGTTACGCGCTCGCCGGCGCGCGGGCCGACGCGCCCGCCCGGCAGCGGGTGGCGGGCCTCGGCGACCTGCGCGGCCTCGACTCCCTGGTGGCCGGCATCCCCGCCGAGGTGCGGGAGGTCTACCGCGAGACCGTCCTCGGCCCGCTGCTGGGCCCCGGCCGCGCCTCGCACGCCACCCTCCTGGAGACCCTGGAGGTCTTCCTCGCGCACAACTGCTCCTGGGCCAGGACCGCCGAGGCCCTGCACCTGCACGTCAACACGGTCCACTACCGCATCGAACGCGTCGAGGCCCTCACCGGCCGCGACCTGTCCCGGCTCGACCACAAACTCGACCTGCGGGCCGCCCTGTTGTGCCGCTGAGGGCCGGGGGCCGAGGGCCGGGGGGCTGAGGGCCGAGGGCCGCTCGGCCCGGTCAGGGCAGGTCGACGTGCACGCTCGTCGACTTCACCCGCGCGGTGACCGTCACCCCGACCGCCAGCTTCAGCTCCTCGACCGCCTCCCGGGTCACCAGCGACACCAGCCGGTGCGGCCCCGACTGCACCTCGACCTGCGCGGCCACGTCGTCCACCCGTACCGCCGTCACGATCCCCACGAAGGAGTTCCGCACCGAGGTCGGCACGGCGTCCTCCGGCACCGCGTGCAGCCCGGCCCCGCGCTCCACGGCGAAGCGGGCCAGGTCGGCGCCGTCGACGACCCGGGCCCCCGCGCCGTCCCTGGCCACCCGGAGCCGGCCGGCGTCCGCCCAGCGGCGCACGGTCTCCGGGCTGACGCCGAGCAGCTTCGCGGCCTGCCCCATGCTGTACGACGGCACTGCGGCACCCTCTCACTCGATGGTGTGGAAAGCGGCCAGATGGCGCCTTTCCGGTCCCGACCCAGGAATGTTGAACCCTAGACTTCCCGCACATGTCGCTCTGGCTGCTCAATCATTTCAGCACCCTCACCCTTACCGTGGTCACCGTGGGCGGTACGGTCCTGCTCGCCGTCGTCGGCAGCGTGCTGGCCCGCCGCCGCTACCCCTCGCTCGTCCGGGGCGAGCACAACGACATGGTGGGCGTGACCCTGGGCATGTTCGGCGCGATCTACGGGATCATCCTCGCCTTCGTCATCGTCGCCCTCTGGACGCAGCTCGACACCACCCAGACGATCGTCTCCACCGAGGCCACCGACATCGCGCTCATCGCCCGGGACGCCGCCGCCTTCCCGCCGCCCGTCCGCGCCGACGTCGACGCGGCGCTCAGCGGCTACGTCCACGCGATCGTGGACGACCAGTGGCCCCGGATGCGCGCCGGGCAGCCCAGCTACGGGGTCACCGCCGAGAAGCTCCAGGACGTCTTCGACGCGCTCCAGGCGTACGAGCCGAAGACCTCCCGCGAGGAGGTCTTCTACGAGGAGGCCGTCGGGCGCCTCAACGACGTGGCCGGCCAGCGCCGCGCCCGCCTGAACATGGCGGAGCAGGAACTCCCGCCGCTGCTCCAGGCGCTGGCCTTCGGCGGCGCGCTCGTCCTCATCCCGCTCACCTTCCTGTACGGGGTGCGCCGGCTGCGGATCCAGCTCCTCTTCGTCGGCGCCGTCGCCGGGCTCGTCGGCTTCAGCCTGCTGCTGGTCTTCGTCCTCGACCGCCCCTTCGCCGGCGACCTGAGCGTGAGCCCCGCCCCGTACAAGGAGGGCGCGCTGGCCCGCTACTGGGGCGGCGGGCCGGGCTGACCGGGCGCCCGGCCCGGGTCACGCCACGCCGCGGATGCGGGTGACGAGGAGCCCGCCGAGCAGGATGACCAGGGCCGCGGCGGCGTACAGGCCGGTGTAGCCGCCGAGATGGGCGATGACCGGCGCGGCGAGCGCGGGGGCCAGCACCTGGGGGCCGGAGTTGGCGATGTTGATGACGCCGAGGTCCTTGGCCCGGTCGGCGGCGCGCGGCAGCACCTGGGTCACCAGCGCCTGGTCGACGGCGAGGTAGATCCCGTACCCGGCGCCCAGCACCGCCGCGGCGAGCAGCGCCGAGGGCCAGGTGTGCAGCAGGGCCAGCAGCAGCGCGGCGGCGGCCATGACCAGCGAGCACACCACGACGAAGGTCCGGCGCCGCCCGGCCCGGTCCGAGAGCCGGCCGACGGGGATCGCGGTGGCCGCGGCGCTGAGCGTGTAGACCCCAGTGAGGATCAGCACCCCGGTGCCGGGGTCGGCGTACCGCACGGCGTCGGCGAGGAAGTAGAAGAGGTACAGGGTGCCCAGCGCGTTGCCCAGGTTGATCAGGAAGCGGCTGAGCCAGGCCCAGCCGAAGTCCGGGTGCCGCCGCGGGCTCACCCAGAAGCTCCGCGCGAAGGCGCGGGCGTCGAAGGCGGGGCGCAGCTCCCGGGGGAGCGCGGGCTCCGTGTGGCGCAGCGTGAACGGCAGGGCGAGGGCGACGGTCAGCACGGCGAGGGTGACGTAGCCGGAGCCGACGCCGGTGACGAGCAGGGTGGTGATCAGCGCGCCGAGGACGAGGCCGATGGACTGCATCAGGCCCGTCCAGCCGGAGACCTGGGCGCGCTGGCTCAGCGGCACCCGGTCGGCGACCGGGGTGGTCACCCCGGCGAGCATCGCGTTCAGGCCCGCCTGCGCCAGGCACCAGCCGACGGCGACCCCGGCGACGGTGTGCTGGACGGCGGTGAACGCCAGCCCGGCCGCCCCGGCGAGGGCGCCGCCGAGGATCCAGGGGCGGCGGCGTCCGAACCGGCTGGTGGTGCGGTCCGACCAGGCGCCCGCGAGCGGGTTGACGAGGACGGCGACGAGGGCGCCGAGGCCGGTGACGAGCGAGAGCGCGGCGCTCTTGTCCTGCGGGGCGATCCGTTCGAGCTGGAGCGGCAGCAGGATCTGGATCGGGGTCATGAAGGCCATGAAGACGGCGAGGGTGGCCAGCGAGAGCCCGGTGGTCCAGCCGGGCCCGACCGGGACGGTGGGCTCGTCGAGCAGCGCGGCGGCGGACGCGGGGCCCGTGGGGGAGGGGGAGGGGGAGGCCGGTTCGGCGGCGGACGCGCCGCTCATGAGCGGTGGGCGGCGATCAGCGCGCGGTACCACTCGAAGCTCGCGCGGGGGGTGCGGAGCCCGGTGGCGAAGTCGACCTCCACCAGGCCGAAGCGCTGGTGGTAGCCCTCGGCCCACTCGAAGTTGTCGAGCAGCGACCAGGTGAAGTAGCCGCGCACGTCCACCCCGCGCTCGACGGCCCGCGCCACGGCCGCGAGGTGCCCGGCGAGGTAGTCGATCCGCGCCGGGTCCTCGGTCCCGGCGGGCTGTGAGCAGCCGTTCTCGGTGATCCAGACCGGCGGGAGGGCGGCCCCGTAGCGCTCCTTGAGGCCGGTGAGCAGCTCGGTGAGGCCCTCGGGGACGACCGGCCAGCCGAACGAGGTCCGCTCGTACGCCTCTTCGGGCTCGGCCAGGTCGAAGGGCAGGCCGAGCTCCGGCGCGGCGGGGGCGGTGATCCAGGTGGGGTTGTAGTAGTTGATCCCGAGGCCGTCCAGCGGCGCCGCGATGGTGGCGAGGTCGCCGTCGCGCACGACGCCGCCCCAGGCCGGGTCCGGCATCCCGTACGCCGAGAGGTCGGGGTACGCGCCGTGCAGCAGCGGGTCGTTGAAGAGGCGGTTGTGCAGCACGTCGTACGCCTCGGCGGCCGTCGCGTCCGCGTCGGCGCGCGCGTCGGAGCGCAGCCGGACCGGGGTGCAGTTGTTGGCGATCAGGACCCGCGCGTCCGGGACGGCGGCCCGCACGGCGGCGGTCGCCAGCCCGTGGCCGAGGAGCTGGTGGTGGGCGACGGGCAGCGCGTCCAGCATGAGGGTGCGGCCGGGGGCGTGCACGCCGAAGGCGTAGCCGAACGACAGGTGCACGAAAGGCTCGTTGAGGGTGATCCACCGCTTGACCCGGTCGCCGAGCCGCTCGGCGACGACGCCCGCGTACGCGCCGAAGCGCTCGGCGGTGTCCCGGTTCAGCCAGCCGCCCTCGTCCTCCAGGGCCTGCGGCAGGTCCCAGTGGAAGAGGGTGGGGGTGGGCTCGATCCCGGCGGCCAGCAGGGCGTCGACCAGCCGGTCGTAGAAGTCGAGCCCGCGCGGCTCGACCTTCCCGGACCCGGCCGGCAGCACGCGCGGCCAGGAGACCGAGAAGCGGTACGCGTCTAGGCCGAGCCGCCGCATCAACTCCACGTCCTCGGCGAACCGGTGGTAGTGGTCGCAGGCCACCTCGCCGGTGTGCCCGTCGCGGACGGCGCCGGGGCGGCGGACGAAGGTGTCCCAGATCGACGCGCCCTTGCCGTCCTCGTCGGCCGCGCCCTCGATCTGGTACGCGGCGGTGGACGCGCCCCAGACGAAGTCGGCGGGGAGGGAGGGGAGTCGGGTGGGACCGGTGGGGCTGGTGGGGCTGCTCGGAGTCACGGGCACCTGCCTTGTCGCCTGATCGCGCTGCTGCGGAATCGCACACGTGCGGCCGCCGGGCTGCGCGGCGGCGGCAACATAACATGAACTCTTGTTCATGTTCTATGGGTGGGAAGGGTGGGAGGGGGCTTCAATCGCCGCCCGGGACGGCGGTGTTGTGAACCGGTCCGCCTTCGGGCGGTGCTAATCTGAACGCGTTCAAGAAGGTGTGCGGATACGGGGGCGAACCATGGACGAGGACCGCGTGCGGCCGGGGGCGGGCGGCGCCTGGACGGTCGCGGCGGCCGTCGCGGCGGGGGTCGCGGCGCTGCTGGGGCTGGTGATCGGGCCTCTGCTGGGCGCGCTCTTCGTGATCTCCGCGCTCGCGGCCGTACCGCCGCTGCTGCTGCGCGGGCACCCGAAGGCCCGTGCGCGAGCGAGCCTGGGACTGGGGGTCGGGCTGCTCGCCTGGTCGCTGACCGGCGCCGTCATCGGCATGTTCCTGTTCCTGCCGGCGGCCCTGCTCCTGATCGTCGCCGCTTTCGCGGACCGCCGCCACCGGCCGGGCGCCCTGCTCGCCGTCCTCGCGCCGCTCGCCGCGGCGGCGGTCCTCGTCCTGAACCTCACGCCCGGCGAAGACCCGGGCCAGGAGCCGCCGCCCTACTTCCGCGCGACCCTGGACTCCATGGACCGCGGGCGCGACCAGCGCTTCCAGGAGGGCGTGGACCGGCTCTGGTACTACGGGGCCACCCGGACCGAGGTCTACGAGCTCGCCGGGCGGCTCATGCTGGACGTGGAGATGCCGCGCGACTTCACCGGCCGGGACACCGAGGAGGGCCTGCGGCGCGGGGTCACCGTCCTCCCCGGGGTCGTCGACGTCCGGCGCTGCACCTTCCACACCTGCTGAGACCGGCGGGACCGGCGGGACCGGCGAGACCGCCGAGGTCGGCGAGACCGCCGAGGTCGGCGAGCCCGGCGCCTCTCCACGAGACCGCCGAGACCGGCGGGCGCTACGGCCGGGCCGTCTCCGCCAGGCGGGCGCGCAGGTCCGCCCAGTAGAGGTCCAGCATCCGCTTCAGCTCCGCCACGGTCTCCGGGTCCGGCTCCCCCTCGCCCTTGCACACCTCGTGCAGCACGGCGTTGGCCGCCCACACCACCATCCGGGTCGCCCGCCGCGCCCGCTCCCCGCCCGGCCCGCCGGTCAGGTGCTCCACGATCCGCCGCAGCCCGTCCGCGACCAGCGCGTTGCTCGCCTCGTCGGCGCGCGCCAGCTCGGGGCTGAGGTGCCGGCCCGCCCAGAGGGTCATGCCGCCCGGCTGGGAGCGGAACAGACCGGCGTAGACGTCGACCATCGTGCCGACCAGATCGGGGAGTTCGTCCGCCAGCGCCCGCTCGACGAGCTCGTCGATGGTCCGCTCGAACGCCTCCAGATAGCGCCGCCCGAGCGCGTCCACCACGGCGCCCTTGTCGGCGTAGAACTGGTAGATGCTGCCGACCGGCGCGCCCGACTCCTCCGCGATCCGGCGCATGGTCAGGGCCTCGTACCCCTCGCCCGCCAGGATGCGGTCGGCCGCCGCCAGGATCGCCTCGACCCGGGCCCGGCTGCGGGCCTGGCGGGGCTGCCGGGCCTGGCGAGACCGGCGGGGTGGTCCGGGCGTCTCCGGCGCCTCCGCCTTGCCGGTCGCCTCCGCCGTGTCCGTCGCGTCCGTCGCCTCCGCCGTGCCCGCCGCCTCCGCCGCGTCCGTCGTCTCCCTCGTCTCCCTCGTCTCCGTCGTCTCCGTCGTCTCCGTCGTCACGAGTGTCCGGTCCTCCCTCGGGGCGGCGGTGCCGTGCTCGCGCGCACGACGAGGCGGGGGGCGACCGAGCGCGGCTCCGGCAGGGCGCCGGGGGCCGCGACGCGGCGCAGCAGGTCGGTGACGGCCTGGGCGCCGATCTCCTCGAAGGGCTGGGCGACCGTGGTCAGCGACGGCGAGCAGTACTCGGCCAGCTCGATGTCGTCGAAGCCGATCACCGACACGTCGCCGGGCACCCGCAGCCCCGCCTCGTGCAGCGCGCGTACCACGCCGAACGCCATCTCGTCGCTGGCCACGAACACGGCCGTGACGTCCGGGATCCGGGCCAGCACCAGGCCGTTGCGGTACCCCGAGCCGGGGGTCCAGTCGCCGTCGAGCGGCGGCGGGACGGCGCGCCCCGCGGCCTCCAGGGCCGACCGCCAGCCGTCCCGGCGCAGCCCCGCCTCCAGCCACTCGGCAGGACCCGCGAGGTGCCAGACCGTCTCGTGGCCGAGGCCCAGCAGGTGCCGGGTGGCCATCCGCGCGGCCTCGGCCTGGTCCAGGGCGACGACCGCCGTGGCGTCGGTGCGGGAGCCGTCGATGGTGAGGGTGGGCGTGGTGCGGGTCAGCTGCTCGATCCGGGGGCTGCTGTGGATCAGCGGCACCGACAGGATGATCCCCTCGACGTCCTGTTCGGTGAGCCGGGACAGCGCGTCCTCGATGGCGAAGGTGTCGAGCGAGGTGGTGGTGGCGGTGCTGACGGCGTACCCGGCCGCGTGGGCCGCGTTCTCGATGCCGGTCGTGACGGCCGCGCGGGAGTAGAAGTTGGTCTGGAGCGTGACGACGCCCAGGGTGCGGCTGCGGCCCGAGGAGAGCGCGCGGGCCGCGTTGTTGCGCCGGTAGCCGAGCTGCTCGACGGCCGCCAGGACCTTCGCCCGGGTCCGCTCCTGCACATGGGGGTG
This sequence comes from Streptomyces sp. NPDC048659, assembly GCF_040650575.1. Taxonomy (NCBI): domain Bacteria; kingdom Bacillati; phylum Actinomycetota; class Actinomycetes; order Kitasatosporales; family Streptomycetaceae; genus Streptomyces; species Streptomyces sp. NPDC048659. The sequence goes on from NZ_JBEZHM010000035.1 coordinate 49,767, forward strand.
CCCGGCCAGGGCCCGCGAGACCGTCTGCGCCGAGACCCCGGCGACCCGGGCCACGTCCGCCATCCCCGGTTGGCGCCCGCCCTCGGCCGTGCTCCGCCTGCCCATCGTCCCCTCCCCGCCCGTCGCCGCCGATGGTAGCGCCCTCCTCCTGGCGGAACGGTCGGAACGGTTGGCATCGATAACATCCTCTGCCATAGTTTCGGCCGTCACCCGGAAGGCCACACCTTCCCCAGGCTCAACTACCGCGCAGCGCAACGGCAATGAGAGAGTCCGGGAATCCTCCTCTCGCGCCCTCTCGTCCCTGTCATCGATAACAGTCCTCACCTGAGGAGTACGCGTGAAAGCTCCGCGCAGCAGACTGGTGGGCGCGCTCGCCGCGGCGGCCCTGGCCCTCGCCGTCGGCGGCCCGCTCGCGGCCCCCGCCGCCTCGGCGGCCCCGGCCCCGGCACCCGCTCCCGCACCGGCCGCCGCGGCGGCGGCCACGTACACCGTCACCGTCGGCGCGAAGGGCACCTGGAACCGCCCCGACGACACCCCGGCGAGCCCGTACCTGGACAAGGACGGCACGTTCTACTACCAGCAGGCGCACGCCCTGTACGGCGCCAACGACGGCCGGAGCTGGACCTTCTACACCGGCACCGACTTCGACACCGCCAACCGCTCCGGCGCGATCAGCGACGCGGTGAACCCCGCCAACACCAACGACCGCAACAACGACACCACCTGGCGCTGCAACAACAGCCCCACCGGCGTCGAGTCCACCCAGGCCCCCGCCGGCAGCGGCTACGCCCACCGCAACTACTGCGACCTCACCGGCCTGTGGGTGGACCCCGACACCGGCGACTGGTACGGCCTCGTGCACAACGAGTTCACCCCGCAGCCCTTCGGCGACGGCCTCCACTACGACTCCATCGACTACGCGGTCTCCAAGGACCAGGGGAGGACCTGGACCATCAAGGGCCACGTCATCACCTCGCCGTACAGCACCAATCGCGGCGACACGGCGGCCTTCCCGCAGCAGACCTACCACTACGGCACCGGCGACCCGCGCCTCTTCGTCGACACCGCCTCCGGCTACTTCTACGTCTTCTACGGCTCCCGGATCGTCGACAAGGGCGGCAGCTGGCGCGCCTTCTACGGGCACGTCGCCCGCGCCCCGCTCGCCGGCAAGATGGCCCCCGACTCCTGGAAGAAGTGGTACGGCGGCTCCTGGAGCCAGCCCGGCGTCGGCGGCCGGGAGAGCACCATGGTCCCGGTCGGCGCGGGCAGCACCACCGGCTACGTCCCGACCGGCAAGGAGTACAGCCCCGCGAACACCGGCACCGTCGCCCAGCAGGTCGCGGCGGGCCTGACCCCCGCCACCTCCCCGCTGTTCGTCATGGACATCACCTACAACGCGCACCTCGGGCTCTACATCGGCGAGCCGCAGGGCGTCGACCAGAGCGGCAACGCCCCGCAGGAGCTGTACGCCACCGACGACCTGACCACCCAGAAGTGGTTCCGGCTCGGCGACACCGGCTCGTACAAGACCGCCTCCTGGTACCGCTGGTTCCTCGACAGCGGCAGCAGGACCGGCTCCGGCATCACCGGCAAGGACCTCCGCGCCTACTGCTCCTTCGGCTGCTCCGGCGGCGCGAGCGCCGAGTACGTGAACCTGAGCCTCGGTACGAGCGCCCCCGCCGCCCCCGTCGACACCACGAAGACCTATCGGATCGGCAGCTCCGCCGGGCGGGTCCTCGCCCAGGTCCAGGGCGGCTCCGACACCACCTCGACGGCCGCCCCGACCGGCTCCGCCCTCGAATCGTGGACCTTCACCGCGAAGGGCGACGGCTCCTACCGGATCGTTAACGCCTCCACCGGCCGGCTGCTCGGCGTCCCCGCCACCGCCCCGTCCGGCCGCGCCTGGGGCACCCGGCCGACCGTCACCCCCGCCGCCTCCGGCCCCGCGCAGGACTGGTTCGTCATCCGGGGCACCGCCGCCGCCGACAACGCGCCCACCGGCACGTACAAGCTGGTCAACCGCTACAGCGGGCTCGTGATCGGCCTCACCGCCGACACCGCCCGCCCGGCCGAGACCACCCCCGTCCGGGCCTGGACCGACACCACCGGCGGGCCCGTCGGCGGCGGCCGGTCGGCCGCCGAGCAGAGCCTGACGCTCACCGCGACCGGCGACACGCCCGGCGGCGGCTCCCTCGACGGGGTCCACACCCTCACCACCGGCGGCAAGGCGCTCGACGACCCCGACAGCAGCACCGCCGACGGCACCCGGCTCGTCACCTGGACCCCCAACGGCGGCGCCAACCAGAAGTGGACCTTCACCCGGCAGGGCGACGGGAGTTACGAGCTGCGCAACGGGCACTCCGGCAAGTGCGCCGACGTCGAGGGCGGGACGAGCGCCGGGGCCGGGGCCCGCATCATCCAGTGGACCTGCCACGGCGGGGCCAACCAGCGCTGGAACGTCACCCGCCTGGCGAGCGGCGCGTACACCCTCGCCTCGGCCGGCAGCGGCCTGCTGCTGACCACGGCCTCCGCCGCCGACGGCGCCGCCGTCACCCAGCAGGCGGACACGGGGAGCACGCGCCAGCAGTGGACCCTCGGCTGAGCGGAACCAATGGAGCCTCCACGGAGGTGAACTGATTTTTCGTCACCTCCGTTCCGGCTCCCTGTAGGTTGGGCATGTGCCTGACACGTGCGGCAGGCCCGCCGCGCGTGCCGGGCGCCCACCCGAAGGGAGCGACCAGCGCATGACCAGCCCTGAGAGCGCGGGACCCGGCTACGACGTCGTCATCGTCGGCGCCAGCCTGGCCGGCAGCGCCGCCGCGGTCCTGCTCGCCCGGCGCGGAGCCCGCGTCGCGCTGCTGGAACGCCGCTCGGACCCCGACGCGTACAAGGTGCTCTGCACCCACTCCCTCACCGCCAACGCCTATCCGGTGCTGGCCGAACTCGGCCTCGTGCCCGCCCTGGAGAAGGCCGGGGCGGTACGCAACGAGGCCCGCTGGTACACCCGTTGGGGCTGGATCACGCCGAAGGCCGCGCCGGGCGGGCCGGAGCTGCCGTACGCGTACAACGTCCGGCGCAGCGTCCTCGACCCGCTGATCCGCCGCCGCGCCGCCGAGACGCCCGGCGTGGACCTGCTCCCCGGGCGCCGGGTCACCGGGCTGCTCACCGAGGGCGGGCGCACCGCAGGGGTGCGCGCGGCCGGGCCCGACGGCGAACGCGAGCTCAGGGCCCGGCTGGTGGTCGGCGCCGACGGCAGGGACTCCGCCGTCGCGAAGCTCGCCGGGATACCCGCACGCACCCACCGCAACGCCCGCTTCGGCTACCTCGCCCACTTCCGCGACCTCCCGCTGGCGGGCGGCATCGGCCAGACCTGGTTCCTGGAGCCGGACATGGCCTACGCGTTCCCGAACGACGACGGGGTGACCGTCCTCGCGGTCCTCCCGGACAAGAAGCGCCTCCCGGCGTTCCGGGCGGACCTGGAGGGGGCCTTCCTCTCCTTCGTCCGCGCCCTGCCGGACGCGCCGCCGGTCGACGCGGCCCGCCGCGTCTCGAAGATCGTCGGCCATCTCGACTACCCGCTGCACACCCGCCGCCCGACCGCCCCGGGCCTCGCGCTCGTCGGCGACGCGGCCCTCACCGGCGACCCGCTGTGGGGCGTCGGCTGCGGCTGGGCCCTGCAGTCGGCGCGCTGGCTGACGGAGGCCGTCGGCCCCGCGGCGGCCGGCCACGGCGACCTCGACAGGGCGCTCGCCTCCTACGCCCGCGTCCACCAGCGGCGGCTCCGCGGCCACCAGCTGCTGGCCGCGGACTTCGCGGGCTCCCGCCCCTTCAACCCAATGGAGCGCCTGGTCTTCTCGGCGGCGGCCCGCGACGAGGCGATGGCCCGCCACATGTACCTCTTCGCCTCCCGCCTGATCGGCCCCTTCCGCTTCCTCAGCCCCCCGGCGGTGGCGAAGGCGGTCGCCATCAACCTCCGGCACCGGAGGGCGGGGGCGGGGTCCTGAACCGACGAGGGGCCCGGTCCACGTGGACCGGGCCCCTCGCGCCGTCCGCTAGTCGGTCACCTCGATGACCCCGTCCCCGGCGGAGCGGGAGGGGACGCCGGCCTTGTCCGCCGACGCCTGGCCCGGCACGGACGCCTTCCCGGCCACGTTCTGGAGCATCGACGCGAGGTCCATCCCGGTGGTCGCCGAGAGCAGTTCCATGCCCTGGGCGACGTTGTCCGTGACGGTACGGGCCAGCCGGCCCGCGCCGTCCGTGGAGATGACCGTCATCTTGTCCACGGCCGCCAGCGGCTCCGCCGCCTTCGCGACGATCTGCGGCAGCGCCTCGACCACCATCTGGAGCATGGCCGCGTCGCCGTACCGCTCGTACGCCTCCGCCTGCTTCTGCATCGCCTCGGCCTGCGCCGCGCCCTTCGCCGCGATCGCCGCGGCCTCCGCGTCGCCCTCCAGCCTCACCGCGTCCGCGATGGCCGCACGGCGGGCCCGCTCGGCCTCACCGCGCTTGGCGCCCTCGATGGCCTCCGCCTCGGCGAGGGCCTGACGGCGCTGCTTCTCGCCCTCACCGGTCAGCCGCGCGCGCTCCGCCTCCGCCTGGGCCGCGGCGATCGCCGCCAGCCGCTCGGCCTCGGCCTGCTTCACGCGGGCCACCCGCTGCGCCTCGGCCTGCTGCTCCGCCTCGTACCGCTTGGCGTCGGCCGGCTTGCGGACCTGCGTGTCGAGCTGCCGGTCCGTCAGGGCGGCCTGCCGCTCGGCGACCTTCTCCTGCTCGGCGAGGATCTGCTGCTGCCGGTCCGCCTCGGCCAGCGGCCCGGCGGCGTTCGCCTGCGCGGCGGCGGCGTCGGTCTCGGCCTTGATCTCGGCCTGGCGCAGGTACAGCGTGCGCTGGGCGACCGCGATCTCCTCCTCGGCCTTCAGCCGCGCCTGCTCGGCGGCCCGGCGGGCGCTCGCCTCGGCGATGTCGGCCTCCTGCTTGGCGCGGGCGGCCTCCGGGCGCCCGAGGTCCTCCAGGTAGGAGCCCTCGGTGGTGATGTCCTGGATCTGGAAGGCGTCCAGGACCAGGCCCTGCCCGGACAGGCTGGCCTCGGCCTCCTCGGCGACCTGCCCGGCGAAGGCGGCCCGGTCGCGGATGATGTCCTCGACCGACATCCGGCCGACGATCGACCGCAGCGCGCCGGACAGCACCTCCTGGGTGAAGCCGACGATGCCCTCCTGCTGCATCAGGAAACGCTGGGCCGCGGCGCGGATCGAGTCCTCGGTGCCGCCGACCTTGACGATGGCGACGCCGTCCAGGTTGGCCTTGACGCCCCGCAGGGTGACGGCGCCGCGGACGGCGATCGGGATGTGCCGGCTGGACAGGTCCAGGCTGAACTTCTGCTGCACGAACGGGATGACGAAGACCCCGCCGCCCACCACGACCTTCTGGCCGCTGTTGTCGGTGAACACCTGGCCGGTATCGGGGTCGGTGGACCTCTTGCCCCGGCGGCCGGTGACGATGAACGCCTCGCTGGGACCGGCGACCTTGTACCGGGTGACGACGACGAGACCGAGCAGCACGAACAGGACGACGATGCCCAGGACGGCCAGGAGGACAGGGCTCATGACGAGACCCCCTTCGACGGAACGGAACAGAACACGGGCCGGGCGCGGCGACGGGCCGCGCGTCCGGCGCGGTCAGCGTTCGACGGGACGGACGCTGACGGAGGTCGGCGAGAGCACGCCCTCGACCCAGACCTCGGTGCCGCGGGCGACGGGCGCGTCGGCCTTCGCGGCGTACTTCACCGGCTGGCCGGCGAGGTGCAGCAGCACCTCGCCGTAGCCGCCGGAGGGAATGGCGGTGACGACGGAGCCGGAACGTCCCGGCAGGTCCTCGCCCCGGGGTGCGGACGCGGCCCCGTCACGCATCAGGGCCCGGCTGAACGTGCCCGTCAGCCAGCCCACGCCGATGCCCGCGACCGCGCCCGCCCCCGTGGCGGCCCCCGCCCCCACGCCGGTGGTCCCGAGCACGATCGCCCCCGTGAACCCGAGCGCCGACACGAAACCGGCGATCACCGGCAGCGACAGCACCCCGTCCAGCCCGGCGCCGAGTCCGTCGAGGACCCCCTCCAGCACTCCGTCGAGGACCAGGCTCAGCACGAGCAGGACGAGTCCGGCGATGCCGAGACCGAGAAACCATGCCATGTGCCCGTCCCTTCGGTCGCGGCGTGCCGTCCGCCGTCAGGGGAATCGTTTCATCGGGGCAGCGCGCGGCGCATTGCCGGACTCCGGCAATCTTTACGCGCTCTTGATGCCGTCCGCGCCCGGCCGCCGGTGCGCCTCAGAGCTCCCGCTCCGGCCAGCCCAGCAGCCGGGCGCCGATGACGGCGGTCTGGAGGGTGTAGCGCTGGGTCGGGTCGGCGGGGTCGGACCCGGTCAGCCGGTGGATCCGCTCCAGCCGGTATGTGACGGCCCGCACGCTCAGCGAGAGCCGGCGGGCCGTCTCGGTGGTGACGCAGCCGCTGTCGAAGTAGGCGGTCAGGGTGTCGAGGAGCGGCCGGGCGCCGCCCCGGGCCTGCCGCGCCGGCCCGAGCACGGAGCTCACCAGGTCCGCCATGGCCTGCCGGTCGCGGCTGAGGACCGGGTAGACCAGCAGGTCCGCCGCGTACAGCACCGGCCCCTCCAGGGCCATCCGGTCCGCCAGGTCGAGGGCGTTGAGCGCCTCCTCGTACGAGTGGACGACCCCGCCCGCGCCCGGGTGCCCGCGCCCGATGGCGACCCGGCCGCCGTCGGTCACCGCGTACGCCTGCTTGGCGAAGTGCTGGAGCACCTCGGGCTCGTCGGCGGGCGCCACGCAGATCAGCAGCCCGTCCTTGGTGGTCAGCAGGATCCGCCGGTCGCCGAACCGGGCCAGCAGCGAGGACTCGACGGCCCGGGAGACCGGGAAGCCGTCCGAGTACGGCTCCGGCCCCCGGGCGACCGCCACCGCGTGCGCGCGGGAGAGCAGCAGCCCGAAGCGCTCGGCCCGCTGCGCCAGCCGGCCCAGGTCGCTGCGCCCGTACAGCAGGTCGTCGACGAACTCCCGGCGCGCGGCCTCCTCCCGCCGTACGGCCAGGGTCTGGGCCCGCTCGTGGCCCTCGGCGAAGGCGTCGACGGCCTGCTCGACCGCGGCCAGCAGCCGGTCGGCGTCGGCCCGGGTCCCGGCGGGGCGGATCAGCCGCGCGGCGGCGAGGTGGGCCCGCACCAGCGACCGCAGCCCGAGCCCGGCCTCCGCGGCCCGCTCGCCGCGCTCCCGCAGCCCTTCGAGCTCCTCGCGGGTCAGCCGCCTGCCCGTGGCGCAGACGCCGGTCAGCACCTCGGCGTACCCCGCCAGATGCTCCTCGTACGCCTCCACGTACGCCTCCACCGCTGTCCCTTCCGCCATGACCCCTCCCGTGCCTGCCGCGCGCCCTGGACGACCCCTCGGTTCCGGGGGCGTTCCTGACGGGCTCCCGACGAGTTCCTGACGAGTTCCTGACGCGCGGTGAACCAGGGTGGCACGACGAAGGCGGGCACCCCGTGTGCGGGGTGCCCGCCGCCGGAAATGCGGCCTTGCGGCCGGGGAACCGGGGTCTTACGGCCGGGGGGACGCGGGTCCTACGGCCGGGAGGCGGGTCCGTCCTCGCGCGGGGGCGTCGGGCGGACCTGGTAGACGGCCTGCGGCGCGGGCGCGTCGTCGCCCTTCATGGCCCGCGACTCGCTCTTGAGGATGCGGGCCGCCTTGCCCGCGCTGCGCGCGAGTTCGGGCAGCTTCTTGGCGCCGAGGAGGAGGATGAGGACGATCAGGACGAGCGCGAGCTCACCGATGCCGAACAAGGTCGTGCTCCTTCGGTGTCGTGGGTCCGGGGGCGGAAGCGGGGGCCGTGCCGTGGATCAGTGGATCGGACTCAGTGGATCAGACTCAGTGGGTCGGACTCGTGGGTCGGACTCAGTGGATCGGACTCGGTGGATCAGACGTTGACGCCGAAGTCGGCGGCGATGCCCGCGAGCCCGGAGGCGTAGCCCTGGCCGACGGCCCGGAACTTCCAGTCGGCGCCGTGGCGGTAGAGCTCGCCGAAGATCATCGCCGTCTCGGTGGCGGCGTCCTCGGACAGGTCGTAGCGCGCCAGCTCGACGCCGTCGGCCTGGTTGACGACGCGGATGAACGCGTTGCGCACCTGGCCGAAGCTCTGGCCGCGGTTGTCCGCGTCGTGGATGGAGACGGGGAAGACGATCCGGGCGATCTCGGCCGGGACGGCCGCCAGATTCACCTTGACGCTCTCGTCGTCGCCGTCGCCCTCGCCGGTGAGGTTGTCGCCGGTGTGCTCGACCGAGCCGTCCGGGCTGGTCAGGTTGTTGTAGAAGACGAAGTGCCGGTCGGAGACGACCTTGCCCGCGTCGGAGAGGAGCAGCGCGCTGGCGTCGAGGTCGTAGGCGGCGCCGGTGGTGGTCCGCACGTCCCAGCCGAGCCCGACCACCACGGCGGTCAGCCCCGGCGCCTCCTTGCTCAGCGAGACGTTGCCGCCCTTGGCCAGACTCACACCCATGCCCGTTCCTCTCCTCGCGGCCCCGCGTCCTCGTGCCGGGGCCGTTCTCCTCGGCCGTACGCCGATCTCATCGTACGGGGACAATCTACAGCCATGTAGAAGCGTCCGGTAGGATCGTCTGAACTCACCGTGGCCGACTGCGGCGGCCGGTGGCGGCGCGGCGATCCGGCGGCCACGGCAGGCCCGGCGACACAGGGAGCGCGCGGCCGTCCCGGCGGCCCCGTGCGGCAGGATGCGGTGAGACCCGCACCTCCCTCCCGGGAGCCCCCGTGGGGAGCCCCGCGGGGGTGTCCCCGTAAGGAGCCGCTTCTTGTCCGCCAGACCGACGTCCACCGACGCCTCGAAGGGGTGCGGTCGATGAACGCCGCTCTCGGCCTGCTGGCCGTGCTCGTCCTGACCGCCGGCACCGGCTACTTCGTGGCCCAGGAGTTCGCCTACGTCGCCGCCGACCGCCTCGCCCTGGCCCGCGAGGCCGAGGCCGGCGACCGGCGCGCCGCCCGCGCCCTCACGGTCCTCGGACGCCTCTCGTTCATGCTCTCCGGCGCCCAGCTCGGCATCACCGTCACCGGCCTCGTCGTCGGCTTCCTCGCCGAACCCTCCATGTCGGCGCTGCTCAAGCCCCTCCTCGACGGCACCGGACTCTCCGAGGGGGCCGTGTCCGCGATCTCCGTGGTGCTCGCCTTCACCGTCGCCACCGTCCTGCAGATGGTGCTCGGCGAACTCGCCCCGAAGAACCTGGCCCTGGCCGTCCCCGAGCGCCTCGCCAAGGCGCTCGCCCCCTCCACGCTCCTCTACCTCAAGGTCGTCGGCCCCGTCGTCCACGTCTTCGACGGCGCCGCCAACCGGCTGCTGCGCAAGGTCGGCATCGAACCCGTCGAGGAACTGCACCACGGCGCCACCCTCGAAGAGCTCGGCCACCTCATCGGCGAGTCCCACGAACAGGGCCGCCTGCCGCTCGCCACCGCCGAGCTCCTCGACCACGCCCTGGAGTTCTCCGAGCGGACCATGGACGAGGTGATGGTCCCGCGCGCCGACGCCGTCTTCGTACGCAAGGACGCCACCCTCGCCGAGGCCGTCGAGCTCATCGCCCGCCACGGCCACTCCAACTACCCCGTCCTCGGCGACCACCCCGACGACATCGTGGGCGTCCTCGGCGTGAGCGAGCTCGTCCGGGTGCCCGCCGGCCAGTTCGGCGAGCTGACCGCGGGGGAGCGGGCCCGGCCGCCGCTGCTGCTCCCCGACACGCTGCCCTCGCCGCGCGCGGTGGCGCGGATGCGGGAGCACGACGACGAGTTCGCCGTGGTCCTGGACGAGCACGGCGGCGTCGCCGGGATCGTCACGTACGAGGACATCGCCGAGGAGCTCGTCGGCGACATCGCGGACGAGAGCGACACGGTCGTCGCGCCGGCCGTGCCCGACGGGGCGGGGTGGCGCGTCGACGCCGGGCGCAGGCTCGACGAGATCGAGGAGGCCACCGGCATCGCCCTGCCCGAGGACGACGACTACGACACCGTCGCCGGCCTGATCATCGACCGCCTCGGCCGCTTCCCGACCATCGGCGACGCGCTGACCGTCGACGACGTCCGGATCGAGGTCCTGAGCCTCGACCGGCACGTTCCCGAACGGGTCCGCGTCGAGCGGGTCGCCCCCGCGGCCGAGGAGGCCCAGGCATGAGCTTTCCCATGGCCCTGTTCGTCACCGTCCTGCTGCTGATCGGCAGCGGCTTCTTCGTCGCCGCCGAGTTCGCGCTCGTCGCCGCCCGGCGGCACCGTGTCGAGAAGGCCGTCGCCGAGGGGCGGCGCGGCGCCAAGGCGGCCCTCGCCGGGATGCGCGAGCTGTCCCTGATGCTCGCGGGCGCGCAGCTCGGCATCACCGTCTGCACCCTCGGCCTCGGCTCGATCTCCAAGCCCGCGATCTCGCACCGCCTCGACCCGCTCCTCGTCGACCTCGGGCTGCCCACCGGGCTCAGCTACGGCATCGCCTTCGCCGTCGCCATGATCGTCGTGGTCTTCCTGCACATGGTCGTCGGCGAGATGGCCCCGAAGTCCTGGGCCATCGCCCACCCCGAGCGCTCCGCCATGCTGCTCACACCCGCCTTCCGGGCCGTCGTCAAGGCCGTCCGCCCGCTGCTCTGGGTGCTCAACCAGGTCAGCAACGCGCTGGTCCGGCTCTGCCGGGTGCAGCCCCGCGACGAACTGACCGCCGTCCACAACCGCGAGCAGCTCACCCACCTCGTCGCCGAGTCCGAGCGCCTCGGCCTCATCGACCGCACCGACTCCCAGCTCATCACCCGCTCCCTCACCGAGCCCCAGACCCCGGTCGCCGGGCTCGGCACCCCGGCCGCCGACATCGTCGCCGTCCCGGCGGACGCGGACCTGGACGCGCTCCTCGGGTGCGCCGCGCGGGCCGGCCGCTCCCGGCTGCTGGTCCGCGACGGCGACCGCTACCTCGGCGCGGTGCACGCCCGCGACGCCCTCGTCGCCGCCACCCGAGGCCGCCGCGCCACGGCCCGCGACCTGGTCCGCCCGGTGCCCGAACTGACCCCGGGCACCACGGTGTCCGAGGCGGTCGAGCACCTGCGGCAGCGCCGCTCCTCGCTGGCGGTGGTACGGGACGCGGGCGGCGAGGTCACGGCCCTGGTGAGCCTGGACGACCTGCTGGTCCACCTGATGGGCCCGCAGACGGGGTGAGGGGCTGACGGGCCGGCCGGCCGAGTCGCGGGCCCGGAGCGCGGCGCGGGCGGCGTGCCTACGATGGCGGGTATGTCTTCGAGCGACACGTCCTCAGCTGCGGGCCCTGTGCACCAGCGCACGCCCGGCTCCCGCGAGCTGGTGGCGGCGGCGGGAGTCTTCGCGCTCCTCGCCGACCCCACCCGGCTGCACCTGGTCTGGGTGCTCGCGCGGGCCGAGTCGGACGTGACCGCGCTGGCCGCGGCGGTCGGGGCGGCCCGCCCCGCGGTCAGCCAGCACCTGGCCAAACTGCGGCTCGGCGGGCTCGTGGAGTCCCGCAAGGACGGCCGGCGGGTCGTGTACTCGCTGCCCGACGGGCACATGAGACGACTCGTCGTGGAGGCGATCAGCCACGCCGACCACCAGGTGACGGGCGAACCCTGGCACGACTGAGGGCGACCGGGGACAATTCAACACGTGCGCACTCATGCACATGTCGGCTACGGTGAAGACCCGCAGCCGACCGAGGGGTGCCGCGATGCCGTCCGTCCTGAGGAACCGCACCTACCGCCGCCTGTTCACCGCCCAGGTCGTGGCCCTCGTCGGCACGGGCCTCGCGACGGTCGCGCTCAGCCTCCTCGCGTACGACATCGCCGGGGGCGACGCGGCGGCCGTCCTCGGGACGGCGCTGGCGGTCAAGATGGTGGCGTACGTGGGGATCGCGCCCCTGGCCGGCGCCTTCGCCGACCGCGTCCCGCGCCGGGCGCTGCTCGTCTCCATGGACCTGGTCCGGGCCTGCGTCGCGCTGAGCCTGCCGTTCGTGACCCAGGTCTGGCAGGTGTACGTCCTGGTCTTCCTGCTCCAGGCCGCCTCCGCCTGCTTCACCCCCGCCTTCCAGGCCACCATCCCCGAAGTCCTCCCGGAGGAACGGGACTACACCCGCGCCCTGTCGCTCTCCCGCCTGGCCTACGACCTGGAGAGCCTGTTCAGCCCGGTCCTGGCCGCCGCGCTGCTCTCCTTCGTCCCGTACGGCAGGCTCTTCACCGGCACCGCCGCGGGCTTCGCCGCCTCCGCCGTCCTGGTCGCCTCCGTCCTGCTGCCCGCGCCCCGACCGGCCCCGCGCGAGGGCGGCGCCTACGCGAAGATCGCCTTCGGCGCCAGGCTCTTCCTGGCCACTCCGCGCCTGCGCGCCCTGCTCGCGCTCGACCTCGTGGTCGCCGCCGTCGGCGCGCTCGTCCTCGTCGGCACCGTCGGCCTGGTCCGCGACACCCTCGGGCGCCCCGCCGGGGACGTCCCGCTCGCCCTCGGCGCGTACGGGGCGGGGTCGATGGCGGTCGCCCTGTCGCTGCCCCGGCTGCTGGACCGGCTGGACGACCGGGCCCTGATGCTCCCGGCGGCGGGCGTCCTCACCGGCACCCTCGCCGTCGTCGCGCTCGGCCTGGCGACGGCGGGCCCCGGCGCCGCCTGGCGGTGGCCCGCGCTGCTGGCCGCGTGGGCCCTGACCGGGGCGGCGACCTCGGCGGTGCTCACCCCCGGCGGACGCCTCGTGCGCCGCTCGGCCGGGACGCCGGACCTGCCGGCGGCGTTCGCGGCCCGGTTCTCCCTCACGCACGCCTGCTGGCTGCTCACCTACCCGCTGGCCGGGGTCCTCGCCGCCGGGCCGGGACCGGCCGTCGCGGCGGGCGCGCTGACCGCCGTCGCGCTGGCCGGAACATGGGCGGCGGTACGGCTCTGGCCCCGCGAGGACCCGGCCGCGCTCGACCACGTCCACCCGGAACTGCCCCGGGACCACCCGCACTTGGCGGGCCTCGGCCCGGGCCACCGGCACGACTTCCACATCGACGTCCTGCACCCGCGCTGGCCCGCGACGGCCCGCGGGACGGCATCGGGCCCTGTGTACGGGCGGGGTGCGGCTGGTTCATGATGGGCGCGCCATGCCGTGGACGAGCCGCACCCGATCCGCGCGTCGCCCCGGCGCGGGACCGGACGGCGGCGCGGCCGGACGCGTGGCGCGGGCGGGCGTGTTCAGCTGTGTCGGCACGGTCCTCGCGGCCACCGCCCACCACCTGGCCTCGGGCCACGCCCCGGCGTGGGGCGCCGCGCCGACCGGCGCCGCCCTCCTGTTCCCGCCCGCCCTCGTCCTCGTACACAGGCCCCGGGCGTTCCCCACCGTGGCGGCGGCGACCCTGGCCGCCCAGGCCCTGCTGCACACCTGGTTCGCGGCGCCGCACACGGCGCACGGGCCGCACGGGCCGCACGGGGCCGCGCACGGCGGCTGGGGCGGAGCCATGGCAGCGGCGCACGCGCTCGCCGCGCTGGCGGTGGCGTGGCTGATGCAACGGGCGGACACGGCGGTACGGGCGGCGGACCGGGCGGTACGGGAGACCCGGGCGGCGCTGGCGGCACTGCGCGCCGGGGCGCCGGGGCGCCCGGTCCCCCCGCTCCCGCCGGACGACGGGCGGCGGTCACCCCCGCCGCCCCCGCGCCGCCGGACGGGAACCGTCCCCCTGAAAAACCCGATGGCGAGAAGAGGCCCCCCGTGGAGGGCCCGTCGACTCCCCGGGCCCGCGCGGCACATCACGATCGGCCGCCGGTCGCCCACCCGTCACCGTCCAGCCTTCATCCTCCACGGAGCCACCATGTCCCGAACCACCCGCCGGGCGCGCGTCCCGCTCGTCGCCGCGGCGACGCTCGCGGCGTCCATCGCGCTCGCCACCCCCGCCTCGGCCCACGTCGAGGTCGAGGCGAAGGGCGCCCGCGCGCTCGCCGAGAACGTCGAACTCTCCTTCAACGCCGAGTCGGAGTCGACCTCGTCCGGCATCACCAAGCTGGAGGTCGTCCTCCCCGAGGGCCTCAAGCCCGCGGACATCGCGTACAAGAGCGGCCCGTCGGGCTGGCGGCTCACCCCGACCGCGCGCGGCTACGCGGTGTCCGGCCCGGCGGTCGCGGTGGGCGAACCGGCCGCGTACAAGGTGCTCGTGCGCAAGCTGCCGGACGCCAGGTCGCTGGCGTTCAAGACGCTCCAGACCTACGGGGACGGGCGCGTGGACCGCTGGATCGAGGTGGAGAAGGCCCACGAGACGGACGGCCACGCGGGCAACCCGGCCCCGACCCTGAACCTGGGCCCGGCGGCGACCACGCCCCCGGCCACCACCCCGCCGCCGACACCGACGGCCACGACCGCCCCCACGACCGAGCCGCCGTCGCCCACCACGGCGACCCCGGCACCGCCGAAGACATCGGCCGAGGAGCCCCCGGCCGACGACACGTCCGCCCCGGCGAAGGCGCTGACGGTCGCGGGCGTGATCGTCCTCCTGGCGGCCCTGGCCGGCGCCTGGTGGTGGCACCGCCGCAGGGGCCGCGCGGAGAACTGACGGGAAGACGGGAAGGGACGGTCGCGGACGGCCCGGCGGCGAGAATCACGCCGCCGGGCCGTCCGCGAGCCCCAGGTTGTCAGGCGGTCACGCGGCCTTGGTGAGGGTGGACCGGTCCGTACGGGGTGCCCGCGGGGCGGGCGCGGCGAGGGCGGCGGCCGGTGCGGTGCGCGCCTCGTGCCGCGGCCACAGGACGAGGGCGCCGATCGTCCCGGCCACCGCGAGGACGGCGAGGACGGACCAGGTGACGGTGAAGCCGACGGCGCTGCCGAGCCAGCCCGCCACGGGGTAGGTGACCAGCCAGGCCAGGTGCGACAGGGAGAACTGGGCGGCGAACGCCTCGGGAAGCGCGTCGCGGGCCACGGAGGCGCGCAGGACCTTGCCGGTCGGGGTGATGACGAGCGCCATGCCGACGCCGATCGCGCCCCAGACGACGGCCGTGCCGGTCCAGGTGAGGAGGCCGGTCGCGGTGAGCGCGACGGCGGCGACCGTGGCCCCGGCGAGGACGGCGGCGCCGGCCGTCATGACGGTGCGGGGGGCGGCCCGGTCGAGGACGCGGGGCAGGGCGAGGGCGGTCAGGAGGGTGCCGGTGCCGGAGGCGGCGAGCATCCAGGCGACGTCCGACTGGGTGCCGCCGAGGGTGTCGCGGACGTGGTTGACGGTGTTGACGACGACGATCGAACCGGCCGCGGCCACCACGAGGTTGAGCGCGAGGACGCCGCGCAGCCGCGGCGTCCGGAGGAACGTCCGGATCCCGGCCGCCGCCCGGTCCCACGCGCCGGTGCGGCCGCTGGGGCGGGCCTGCGGGATGCGGGTCGACAGGACGAGCGCGGCGGAGAGCAGGAACCCGGCCGAGGTGCCGAGGAACAGCCGGTCGAAGCTCAGGAACGTCAGGGCGACGGCCGCGAGCACGGGGCTGAGCAGGCTCTCCATGGTGGAGGCGACCTGGGAGGCGGACAGGGCCCGCGTGTAGTCGGCCTCGTCGGTGACGATGTCGGGGATGACGGCCTGGAACGTCGGCGTGAACGCGGCGGAGGCGGCCTGGAGCACCCCGATCAGCACGTAGACGTGCCACACCTCGGTGACCAGCGGCAGGGCCAGGACCACGAGGCCGCGGACCGCGTCGAGGAGGAAGAGGAAGGTCCTTCTGGGGAGCCGGTCGACGTACGCGGCGGCGAGCGGCGCGATGGCCACGTACATGACCATCTTGACGGTCAGCGCCGTGCTGAGCACGGCTCCGGCGCGCGCACCGGCGAGGTCGTAGGCGAGGAGTCCGAGGGCCACCGTGGTCAGCCCGGTCCCGAACAGGGCGATGACCTGGGCGCCGAACAGGCGGCGGTAGTCGCGGAGGGCGAAGAGGCGCATGGCGGGTTCCTTCCGTGTCCATGCGGCGGGGCGCGACCCCGGGGCGGGGGCCGGGCCCCGCGGTTACAGGCGGGGGAATCGGATGGGGGCGGGGCCGGACAGCTCATGACGCTCCTTCTGGGACGGGCTCTCAGTGGTGACCGTGGTGGCCGTGGTGGCCGTGGTGCTCGTCGTGGTTCTCGTCGTGCGCCGGGGCGGCCTCGGCGGTGTGGACGGTGAACTCGGCGGTCCGGACCCGGCCTTCGTGCTGGAAGTCCAGGTAGAGCCGGTAGGCGCCGGCCGTGGGCGCGACCGCCATGAAGCTGATCGCGGGCCCGGGCGCGGTGACGCCGTCGCCGGGGTGGCCCTCCGGGTGGACGTGGAGGTAGCCCAGGTCGCCGACGCGCAGGGCCACGAGGTGCCCGTAGGCGGCCAGGTAGGGCTCCAGGTCGGTGACGGGCCGGCCGTCCCGGCCGACGGTGAGGGTCAGCTCGCTCGCCTCGCCGGGCACCAGCGTGCCGTCGAGGGTGACGGCGTACGCGTCGACGTGCGCGGTACGGGCGGCCTCGGGGAGCGGCCGGGGGTCGTACGCCCCCGGGACCGCGACGTCGACGCCCAGCGTCAGCGTCCCGTCGTGGCCGGCCGGGTGGATGTCGGTGAAGAACCTCCAGTCCCCGGGCTCCAGGTCCAGCGTGGTGTGCCAGTGCCCCTTGTCGTCCCGCACCGGGTGCACGTGCTGGAACCCGGCCGTGTCCCGACGTACGGCGATGAAGTGGAGCTCCTTCTCGTGCTCGGCGACGAACTCGGTGACCGGCTGCCCGTCGGGCCCGGTCACCGTGAACCCGACGTGCTGCCGCGGCCCGGCGGCGAGGATCGTGGAGTCGACTTCGAGGGTGAACCCGTCGGCGGAGACGGCGAGCCCGCCGGCCTGGCCGTGTGCGCCGTGGCCGGTGTGACCCTCGTGGCCGCCGTGACCCTCGTGACCCTCGTGGCCGGTGTGGTTCTGCATGGTGACTCCCCGGGTGTCGTGCCGCGCCGTGGCGCCTCGTCCGCTCTGGACGATGATCAGAACCATATACCCCCTGGGGGTATTCCCGCGAGGGGGAATCACGCCGGGGAGGAAGAGGCGGCGGCACGCCCCGAGACCGGAGGCGCCGCCCCGGAGGGCGGCGCCTCGAACCCGTACCCGCCTGCCGCTACGCCCCCTGCCCCTGCCCCTGCCCCCGCCCATTCCGCACGCCGTCCTCGACGCGTCGGCCGATGCCCGGGTCGATGGAGGTCCAGTATGTGAAGGCGCGCTCCAGGACCGGCTCGCTCACGCCGTCCAGGAGGTGGCCGACCACGTTCTCCACGAGCCGGTCGCGCGCCGCGTCGTCGAGGACCTCGCGGACGAGGGTGCCGGCCTGCCCCCAGTCGTCGTCCTCGGCGTGCGCGACGTACGCCGCCCGGGTGATCTCACCCTCGACGGCCCAGCTCGGCGGGGTGCCGTAGTGCTCGGTGTCGGCGGCGGGACCGCCCTTGGAGTTGGGGGCGTAGACCGGATCCGACGTCCTGCGGAAGGCCATGGCGCCGTCCTTCGAGTACGTACGGACGTCGACGACGGGGGCGTTCACCGGAAGCTGCTGGTAGTTGGTGCCGATCCGGGCCCGGTGGGCGTCCGGGTACGAGAACAGCCGGCCCAGCAGCATCCGGTCCGGGCTCGGGCCGATCCCGGGGACGAAGCCGCTCGGCTGGAACGCGGCCTGCTCGATCTCGGCGTGGTTGTCGGTGGGGTTGCGGTCCAGCGTCATCCGCCCCACCGGGACGAGCGGGTAGTCGCCGTGCGGCCACACCTTGGTGAGGTCGAACGGGTTGAACCGGTAGCCCGCCGCCTCCTCGTACGGCATCACCTGCACGTACAGCGTCCAGGACGGGAAGTCGCCGTCCCGGATGTGCTCGAACAGGTCCCGCACGTGGCAGTCGGTGTCGACACCAGCCATCCGGTCGGCCTCGGCCTGCGTGAGGAACTCGATGCCCTGGTCCGTCTTGAAGTGGTACTTCACCCAGAAGCGCTCGCCGGCGGCGTTGATCCACATGTACGTGTGCGAGGTGTAGCCGTTCATGTGCCGCCAGGTCCGGGGCACCCCGCGGTCGCCCATCAGCCAGGTGACCTGGTGCGCGGACTCGGGGGAGAGCGTCCAGAAGTCCCACTGCATGTCGTGGTCGCGCAGATTGCTGTCCGCGCGGCGCTTCTGGGACCGGATGAAGTGCTGGAACTTCATCGGATCCTTGATGAAGAACACCGGCGTGTTGTTGCCGACCATGTCGTAGTTGCCCTCGGACGTGTAGAACTTCACCGCGAACCCACGCGGATCCCGCCACGTGTCCGGGCTCCCGCGCTCGCCGGCCACCGTGGAGAACCGGGCCACCAGGTCGGTGCGCGCCCCCGGCTGGAACAGCGCGGCCCTGGTGTAGCGGCTGACATCGTGCGTGACCTCGAACCGCCCGAACGCCCCACTGCCCTTCGCGTGCGGCTGGCGCTCCGGGATGCGCTCCCGGTTGAACTGCGCCATCTGCTCGATCAGGTAGGCGTCCTGGAGGAGGACGGGCCCCGCGGGCCCCGCGGTGAGCGAATGCTCGTCGCTCTCCACCGGCGCCCCGGAGTCGGTCGTCGTGGCGGGTCGGCTCTCACTCATCACACAGCCCTTCGTCGTCGCACACACCTCCCTCGACCCTCACCCGTCCCGCCGTCCTCCGCGACTCGGGAGCCGTCCGGGGTGGAACGGCCCGCCCGCCGTGCCGTCCGGCTACAGTGAGCGGGCCCGTCGGGTGGACTGGCGAATTCGTGCGGAGAGGGGCAGCGGGGAATGAGTGCGGTGGAGAGCTGGTCCCGCGTCATGGATCTCCTCCGGGAGCACGCTCCGGCCGATCACGCGGACCTGCCCGGCCCGGCCTCGGAGCGGATGCTCGCGGACGCCGAGGAGCGCATGGGCGTCTCCTTGCCCGAGGACCTGCGGGCGTGGCTGCTGCGGAACAACCTGGATCTTCCCGAGGACGAGGTGGACGACGACGTCGCCTGCTGCGGTTACGCCGGGTTCCCGGACGAGGGAAGCTTCTTCCTGGGCATCCGGGCGATGGAGCGGCTCCACGCGAACCACCCCTTGTCCGGTGGGGGCGACTGGCGCGAGGAGTGGATCCCGTTCCTGTCGGATCAGGACGGCTGGACGGGCAAGTTCGTCGACGCGAAGGACGGACGTGTCGGCAGGTGGTTCGTGGGTGAGCCCACGACCACCGGCGAGTACGCGTCGTTGGCCCACTACTTCGACTCCGTCGCGGAGACGCTGGCGAGGGTCGGCGCGGGGCAGCATCCGGTCTGTTCCGTCGCCGAGGGGCGACTTGTCTGGCTGTGAGGCCGCGACGCCGTGAGACGGAGGTGCCCCCCGGAACCGAGGAACGGCCGGGGGGCACTTCTCATGGTCCGGTCACGGAGTGGGCGCGGTGAATCCTGCGAGGTCGACCCAGTAGCCGTCGTCCTCCATCAAGCGCTGTTCCTTGATGAAGTCGCCGAACGGCCGCATCGACTGGGTGTTCTGCCAGTTCGACATCGAGGACCGGCCACACGGCTCCTTCCACGTGGGTGCCGTGGCACTCGGGCGCAGGCGGAGCGTCATGGTGCCGTCGGGGTTGCGCGCGAGGTAGGTCTGTATGCACTCCGCGCCGCTGTAACCGACCGGGTTGGGGCCCGCCGAGTTCCCGGCGCTCTGGGCGGCGTTGGCGAACACGAACTCGTCACAGCTCTTCGAGTCGGTGCGCGGCTCCCCCGCTTCCAGGGACCACTTGTCGCTGAACAGACCGGTGCCGCTGTACGCCTTCCACTTCCTGCCGCAGATGAGCTGACGGTTGCGATCCGACTGGATCTTGCCCGAGCCGTCGACGGACATCTTGTTGCCCAGGTAGGTGAGAGACTTGTTGCTGCTGCGCTGACCCCACTTGATGGTGGTCTTGCGCCACATCATGTCGATGTGTGCCGCGGCCCCGGGGAACTTCTTGGAGTTCATGACATACGTCGGCTTGTAGCCGGGGAACACACAGCCGGTGCCCCCGCCGGAGACCTCGGTGTCACAGCGGATGATCAGCTGGCCGCTCTCGAACTCGGACGGGTTGATGACCGAGGTGGTGTTGACCTTGCCGCCGAGGGACAGGTACGGGGTGATCGAGTTCCTGGTGGCGCCGCTGGGCGACCACTTGAACCGCGTGACGACGGTCCGCCGGAGCGTGTCGCCCTTGGCGAAGGTCTTCGACCCGTTCCAGTCGACGCTGGTGACGTCGCAGTAGCCCCGGCACTTGGCCGCGAAGTCCAGGGTGGCGGAGTTCACCGAACCGTCCATCGACTTCAGCCGGATCTCGGCTACCTGCGAGAACTCGCCACTCTTCGTGTCGAGGAAGTACGTCGCGTAGACGTCGAATGCCGCGCTTCCGAGCGCGACGGGGGGGACGGTGTTCGAGTACTCCGTCATCCCGTAGTCACTGTGGATGCAGGCGGTGGTGCGCTTGCGGGAGAGGTTGTGGTTGACCGTCGAGCACGACGCGGTGCCCAGGGACGCCATCGGCGCCACCGCGGCGGTCTTCGACGGGAGGCCGCGGGCCGCGGCGAAGGAGCCGTTGGTGATGTCCTCGTCCGGCTCGACCGGCGCCGGCTCCGGAGCGGTCGGGTCGGCCGTCATGCTGCCGGTCAGCGCCTCACCTTCGTACGTGCCCGGTACGAACGCCACCGCGTCGAAGGCGATGTCCGCCGCCCCCGTGCCGCCGTTGAAGTTGTCGAGCCGCACCTCGGGGATCTGGTCACCGAACTCGTAGGCGCCCAGGTCCACCCACTTGTTGCTCTGGTTCGCCGTCTGCGAGATCGTGGCCTCCTCTTCCCCGTCGGGCATCTGGATCCGGTACACGGCGTTGCCGGTCTGCGCCCCGTGGTCGGGTATGTGCGCGAAGATCTTCGCCTGGCGCGTGGTGTTGGTCAGCGGAGCGTTCAGCTTCCACGTGCCCGTCACCTTCAGCCGCTCGGCGTCGGCCGGGTTCGCCTCGGGCGAGCGGGTGTGCGTGAACCAGAAGTGGTTGCCGTAGCCCGCGCCGATCTGATGCGTGTCGATCTTGCCCGGGTACGTGGTGACGGTGGTCGGGTTGTCCGTACCGTCGTCGGTGAGATCCATCTGGGTGTCCCACGGGCTGTACGTGAAGGCGAAGGTGCCGCTCGACGTCACCGCCCCGCATCCCCGCTTGGCGTCCACACCGGCGGGTACGGTCCCGTTCGGCAGGTCGTCGACCACCAGGGCGCCGGCGGGCAGACCCGTGGTGGAGCAGTTCGGCGGGTAGGACCCGGCGTCCGGCTGCTCGCCGTAGGACGTCGTGAAGCGGTGCACGGCGTTGCCGCACTTGGCCCCCGTGGTGCAGTTCTTCCACTGCGCCTCGGTGACCGGCTGGTTCCACCAGCAGTGCAGCCAGTGCGGGTTGGTCTTGCTGTCGCCCGCGTCCAGGGCGCAGGCACCCATGCCCTGGTCGTTGGAGTCGTTGTCGCCGATCTTGGCCGGGTTGCAGTTGTTCGACGCGTTGCAGAACAGGTCGATCGGAGGCTTGGCGTTCGCGCGGTCCGCGTTGGAGGTCCACCAGGCGGCGCGATAGCCCGCCTGGAAGTCACCCGGAGCGAACATCGCCGAGATCGGGCGCGCCGCCCAGCCGATCACCTTCTCCTCGTACGGCCAGTCCTGCGGGTGCGCGGCGTGGCTGTAGTCGTCCTTGGAGGAGTCGGTGGCGTTCTGCAGGAACGGCACCCGGTTGGCCTTCCACAGGGGGTTGGCCGGGTTGTTCGTCCAGCCCACGCCCGAGTGTCCCGCGGAGTCCGCGGTGCCGTAGAAGCCCGAGTTGTACGCCCAGAGGGCGAAGAACCAGTTCTCGATCCACTTGGGGTGGCCGCCGTTGATCTTCATGCCGGCGTTGTAGGTCTGGTTCCACTTCTCGGACAGGATGCGCACCCCGGCGGCGATGTTCGCCGTGTAGTCGAGGGCGACGGCTTCCTGGGCGACCGTGGGCAGGGCGGTCTCGCCCGGCTTGGTCTTGCCCGCCAGCCGCATGCCGTCGGTGGCCTGGGTGATGCCGTAACCGCAGTCGGCGTGGGCCCAGTCGACCCGCCACGGGTCGAGCTGCTCGCCGGAGGCGGCGTAGCCGACGCCGTAGTAGTTGCCGATCAGGGAGTTGGCCGTGACACCGGGGACGGCGAAGCGGGTGGCCTGCCACATGTTCGACTCCTGCGCGGTGATGCCGAGCATCACCTGCGCGGGAATGTGCCACTTGTCGGTGACGGCCGGGTCCTCGTTGTCGAGGGTGCCGTTGGGGTCACCGGCCAGGACGGTCGGCGGGAACAGGCCCTGGGGCTGGTAACCGCCGGCGATCCCGGTGTTCTTCCAGTTGCTGTCGCGGTAGAAGTTCAGCGAGCCGACGACCGCCTGGTCCACGGCCCACTCGACCTGCCGCGGTGTGGGCTGGAACGCCTGCTTCTTCGGGTCGTTGCGGGCCACCGCGCAGTAGCGTTCCCCGGTGCCTTCGCTCGGGTTGTCGGCCTGCGCGGTGAGGGCCAGGGTACGGGCGGTCCGCGTGGACGGGCCGTCCGTGCTCTTCTTGCCCGTGTCCGCTGCGGAGCCGACCTGGCCGCCGGTGCGCAGCGCGGGGGACAGCGCGTGCCCCTGTGCCCCGTCGCCCACGCGGTCCGCGCCGGGGCGCAGGTCGAGGGTGACGGACCGGCCCGAGTCCAGCATGCGCAGGGCGGTACGGGCGGGGCGCGGCTTGGCGGCGTCCTCCGGGTTGACCAGGGTGGTCCTGCCGTCGGACCAGGTGGTGGTCAGGGCCGCCTGGGCGTGGCTGGAGATCGCGGCGCCCTTGGGGAGCCCGCCGGGGTTGTGCACCCGCTTGGACGGGGTCCTGGACGTGGCCTCGCCGGTGACGAACACCTCGCCGCGTGCCGAGCGGGTCAGGTCCCAGGCGTGCAGCCCGCCGGAGGCGACGGTGACGGGCTCGGTCTTCCTGCCCTGCCGCACCTTCGCACGGTCCAGGTGCTTGGCCCAGGAGACCGGCTCGTCGGACGCTGTCTTGTCCAGCTGGCGGTCGATGAAGGTGATGCCGCCGTCGGCGTCCGCGGTGACCTGGAACGGCACCGTGGTGGTGGACGCGAGCGTCTTCTCGGCCGTGCCGTCGATCCGTACCAGCTTGTTGCCGTGGGCGGCGACGATGCCCTCGCGGGTGGGGATCGCCGAGGTGACCTGGCCGGGGAGCGTGACCGGCTTCGACTCCTTGCCGGTGGCCGCGTCGACGGTGATCAGACGGGTCTGCTGCTTCTTGTCGCCGTCATGGGTGAGCTGGGTGAACACCGCCTGATCGCCCTGGCCGCAGCCGGGCGAGAAGTAGGCGAGCGAGGACTGGAACGGCAGCTTGGTGGCCTTGCCCGAGGCCAGGTCGACCACCGCGGTGAAGGCGCCGCGCACCATCAGCTCGGGCTTGTTGGTGAACATCCGCGGCGCGTACGAGACGGCGGCGTACCTGCCCGACTCGGTGACGCAGTGGTTGCCGATCCAGGTGTCCGAGGCGAAGCCGTCCTCGAACAGACTGGCCACCGTGCGGAGTTGGTAGCCGTCCTTCTCCTTGCCGGAGAGGAGGTGGAAGCCGGTGCCGTCACCGGTCGTGGTGACCGCGGTGTCCGCGGACGTCTCGTAGCCCTTGCCGAGCAGGGCGGCGCGGTCCTTCGCGGGGATCGCGGAGGGCGCCGGGGAGGGCTTCCCCTGCTTCTGGCCGGTGTCGCTCCACCCCTGCGCCGCGCCCTTGGGCGGCGTTGGCTGCTCGGCCTGTGCGGGCAGGCTCAGTGGTATCGCCAGCGCGGTGGTCACCGCAAGGGTGACCGGCACGCGCAGACGTATGCGTAATTTTCGCAACTCGATTCCCTCTCTGTTTACTTGACGGCCTTGGCGGCCGCGAGGACCTCGCCCATGCGCTTCTTGACGGCGGCGAGCTGGTCCTTGTTCTGCTCGATCAGCCGCTTCTGGACGGCCGACTCCTCCTTGAACCAGACCTCGATCAGACGGGTCTGCTCCTTGCAGTCGATGTCGTCCAGTGCGAGCTCGATCGCGTTCTTGGTGGTGCCGTCGCCGTCGGCGTAGCCCTGCTCCGTCGCCCGGTACGGATCGGCGGCCTCGCGGCCCTTGTCCTTCATGCAGGCCGACCAGCTCTTGAGGGCCTGCTCGACCGGCTTCAGCGGCCGGGACTCGGAGAGGCTGGTCGAGGCGAGTCCGGAGACGAAGCCCTCATCCCCCTCGTTCACCTTGAGCCGCCGCTTCGACCAGCCGGCGCAGCCGCCCTCGTGCAGCTTCTTCCCGTTGTGCTCGGCGTGCGCGGGCTCCGGGGTCGCACCGAAGTGGCCGACGCCGCCCTTGGTGCCCTCGGGCGGGGTGAACTCGGTCTTCTTCCGCCCGGTCAGGACCTCCACCTCGACGCCCGAAAGCCCTTCCTCGACGGATACGAGGCTCCCGGTCAGCTCCTTCGGCAGCCCGTACCCGTACTTCCGCGCCTGCGCGCGGTCGCTGATCCCGTAACGTCGCTCGATCGAGAGGGCGTTGCTGTAGGGCGGGGGGTTCGCGCCGGGGCGTGGCAGGTCGACGGCGGTCAGCCCGTACTCGGACATGCACCGCGTCTGCAGGGTGCGCAGCGCGGTGTCGACGGCGACCTGGTTCGCATAGGAGGGCAGGTAGGACTCAAGGGGCAGCTCCAGTCCCTTGACCAGTCCGGAAGTGGGCACCTCCGAGGGCCAGTTGGACCGGTCGACCGGGGCCTCGTCCTTCGCCGGACCGGGGGGCGATCCGGGCGAGGAGCAGGCACCGAGCAGGATTGCCGTGATCATGACAGTAGAGGTGACGGTCGTTCGCCTGAGGACGTGCATGGTCTTCCTTCTCTGCGTGACGTGAGGTGGTCCACGTGCGCGGCGCAGGCCGGCCGCGCTCCTTGCGCTCAGCGGCGCGGTGTCTCTACCGGCGTGACGCGGGGAGCTCTCCAGGTCGGCCGCCGGGCCGGTTGCCGGGCCGAATCACCGATCTGGACAGCGGGCCACGCGCTCGGGGCGCTGCGGTATAGCGGCACTCGACTCCGCCAGAACGTCTCGTACGGAGAATTGCCTGACGGGTAAAGACCGAACGGCCGTAAGGAATCGACCTGAAAGGCAGGTGAACGGCTTCCTTTGATTTCACCCGAGCCGAAGGGGATCGTGCGCATCTGGGCGATAGCGGCACGGTGAGCGTCAACGCTTGCGCAAGTTGAGATACAGGCCGCACGAGCCCCCCCTGGGCCTGCTGAAATCCATGTGGGTCCACCCTACACTCCGGGGCGACCAATTCAAGATTAATAAAGCTGACCTGTCGTGCGATCAAGGGCATACGGGATGCCGCTGTTTTTGCTCGCCTTTATGGGCCCTAGACTGCGAATTCACGAACCGATCAGTTCTGAGACGATTTGAGTCGCAGCGGGCCCGTTGCCCGGTAGGAACGTGAGATGCAGAGCCGTAGCGCCCCGGCCCTGTGCTGTCGCGTCTCGTGTTCCGGGGCTCCGCTACAGCCAGTCCTTCTTCTTGAAGACCACGTACAGGCTCACGCACACCGCCGCCATCAGCAGCACGGCGAAGGGGTAACCCGCCGTCCAGTGCAGCTCCGGCATGTTGTCGAAGTTCATGCCGTAGATCGTGCCGACCAGGGTGGGTGCGAACAGGATGGCCGCCCACGACGAGATCTTCTTGATCTCCTCGTTCTGTTCGAAGCCCGCCTCCGCCAAGGCGCGCATCTCCGCGTTCTGTTGTTGGGTGACCAGGGTCGCGTTGACCGTCAGGATCTCCGTCAGGGCCTGGCGGAAGCCGTCGACGCGTTCGCTCGTGTGGGTCACGTGGTCGGCTACGTCGCGCAGGTAGCGCTGGAGTTCCTCGTCCGTGCCGTACTTGGCGAAGCCCGCCATCAGGGCGTGCAGCATGCCCACCAGGGGGCGGGTGGCGCGCTGGAACTCGACCATCTCGCGGGAGAGTTCGTAGATGCGGCGCGACACCGCCGGGTCGCCGCCGAAGACCTCGGTCTCGATCTCGTCGATGTCGTTCTGGACACCCG
This sequence comes from Streptomyces sp. NPDC048659, assembly GCF_040650575.1. Lineage (NCBI taxonomy): Bacteria > Bacillati > Actinomycetota > Actinomycetes > Kitasatosporales > Streptomycetaceae > Streptomyces > Streptomyces sp. NPDC048659. The sequence continues at coordinate 75,853 of NZ_JBEZHM010000035.1, forward strand.
CCACCACCGGCGCGTACCCGTCCACCACCGCGTCCAGGATCGCGTACAGCACCGCCTCCGGGCCCAGCGCCAGCAGGTCCGGGTCCGCCTCCATGCGCCGCCGCACCGCCGACAGGTCCGGGGCGGCGCCGTGCCGGACCGTGATCACGAAGTCCGGGCCGACGAAGACGTGGAGTTCGCCGAAGTCCACCTCCTCCTGCGCGTCCAGGTAGCGGGCCGCCCGCAACACCACGAACAGCGTGTCCCCGTACCGCTCCAGCTTCGGGCGCTGGTGGGCGTCCCTGGCGTCCTCCACGGCCAGTTCGTGCAGATCGAACTCGGCGGCCAGTGAATGGAGTTCGCGTTCCGTCGGGCGGTGCAGGCCGATCCACGCCATGCCGTCCGGGTGCTCCCTCAGCCTGCGGAACGTCTCCGCCAGCGTGGCCGGCGAGGCGACGCGCCGGCCCTCCCGGTACAGCGCCGCCTGGACCACGCTCCGCCCCCCGGCCTCCTCCGCCACCGGCGCGGGCGGCTCCGGAGTGCTCCGGTCGGGGGGACTCGCGCCCGGCCGCTCCGGCCGGCGGCGCCAGGCCGCGCGGGGGCGGCGGTCCGACATCTGTCCTCGTCTCCTCGGGTGCGGGGGTGGGTGTGGGCAGTGGTGGTGTTTTCGGCAGGATATCGGCGGCAATGTTCTTCGGCTCGGTGCGGAGACCAGGAGTCATTGCGGACCGTATCTGTCCTCAATGGTCGTTAGCTTGGTTCCCATGGCCCCCACCACCGCGCCCCCGCTCCTCAGCCCCCGCGCCCTCAACCGCGCCACCCTCGACCGGCAGCTCCTGCTCCGGCGCTCCCCGCTCGGCGCCGAGCAGGCCGTGCGGCACCTCGTCGGGCTCCAGGCCCAGAACACCAAGCCGCCCTACCACGCCCTCGCCGCCCGCCTCGACGGGTTCCGACCCGAGGAGCTGTCCGGGCTCATGGAGTCCCGCGCCGTGGCCCGGATCGTCTCCCTCCGCTCCACCGTCCACACCCACACCGCCGAGGACGCCGTCGTCCTGCGCCGCCTCGTCCAGGCCGGCGCCATCGACCGCGAGCTGCGCATGTTCCGCAAGGGCCTCGACGGCGTCGACCTCGACCGGCTCGCCGGCCTCGCCACCGCCTACGTCGAGGAGCGGCCCCGCACCCCCAAGGAGCTCCGCGGCCACCTGCTGGAGGTCTGGCCCGACGCCGACCCGCAGGCGCTCACCATCGCCGCCCGCTGCCTGCTCCTGATGGTGCAGGTCACCCCGCGCGGGCTCTGGCGGCGCAGCGGGCAGGTCGCCCTCACCACCGCCGCCGCCTGGTTCGGCGACCGCGGCCCCCTCGACACCGCCGTCGACGACACCACCCTCGACGCGACCGTGCTCCGCTACCTCGGCGCCTTCGGGCCCGCCTCCGTCCAGGACATGCAGACCTGGTGCGGGCTCACCCGGCTGCGCCCCGCCTTCGAACGGCTCCGGTCCGACCTGCTCGTCTTCCGCGACGAACGCGGCACCGAGCTCTTCGACCTCCCTGACGCGCCCCGGCCCGACGAGGACACCCCGGCTCCGCCGCGCCTGCTGCCCGAGTTCGACAACCTGCTGCTCTCGCACGCCGACCGCACCCGCGTCGTGCCCGCCGATCTCCGGGGCCGCACCTGGACCGGCAACCAGTCCCACCCCGTCTTCCTCCTCGACGGCTTCCTCGCCGGGCTCTGGCGCCTTGAGGAGGCCAGGACCCGCACCACGCTCGTCCTCGAACCCTTCCGCCCGCTCACCCGCCCCCAGCGCACCGCCCTCCTCGCCGAGGCCGAGTACACGCTGAGCCTGCTCGGGCCGGAGGGCGTGCCCTACGAGATCGTTCTTTCGGAGGGCGAGAGGTGACGGGCGGCGGCCCCGCGCCTCACGGCAGTGCCCCCGCCCGCCTCGCCGCCACCACCGCCTCCCACCTCGTGTGCGCCCCCAGCTTCCGCATCGCCGAGCGCAGGTAGCCCTTCACCGTCTCCGGGCGCAGGCCCAGCCGCCGGGCCGCCGACGCGTTCGTGGCGCCCGAGGCGACCGCCGCCAGGACGTCCCGCTCGCGCGGTGTCAGCGACACCGCCGGGCCCGCCCCGGGCGGCGCGCCCGCCGCCGACTCCAGGCGCCCGCACACCGTGAGCAGCCGGGCCCGCAGCTCCGGGTCGGCCACCTTCGGCGCCAGCTCGCGCAGCTCCCCGTACGCCTGCCGGACCTCCTCCCAGGACGGGCCCGGGGCCGTCGTGCGCGCCTGCAGCTCCCGCACCTCGTCCCGTACCGCGAACGCCTGCTCCACGTCCCGGGCCGCCGCCACCGCCGCGTCGAAGACCCGCTCCCCGATCGGCAGCGACTCCCGCAGCGCCCCGTACAACACCCCGCGCACCGTGCGGCGCACCACCAGGGGCACCGCGATCACCGAGCGCAGCCCCTCCGCCGAGACCGGGCCGTCGTACTCGTGCGTGATGTGCCGGGCGGAGGCGTAGTCCGTCACCGCGCACGGCCGCGACAGGGCCAGGCACTTCCCGCCGAGGCCCGAGCCGGTCGAGATGGTGAGCCCGCGCAGCGCCGGGGTCACCGCCCCGTTCAGCTCCGCGATCCGCATCGCCCGGCCGTCGTGCAGCAGCCCCCCGAACACCACCTGGAGCCCCGTGGCGCGGCGCAGCCGCAGCAGGGCGCCCCGCAGCTCCACCGATTCGACGTGCTCGGGCACCGTGCGCTCCTTCCGCCCAGTCCGCGCCATCACCCCCGAACGGGGGTAGTGAGACCTGGGTCACCGATTACACGATGTCCGGGACCGGTCCCGCAACGAGGAGGGCACATGACGGCAGCGAGCGAGACGGACGCGACGAGGGGGTTCCGGGCCGCCCGGGACTTCCTGCTCCGCCACCGGGAGGACTACGAGACGGCGTACGAGGGCTTCGCCTGGCCCCGGCCGGACCGTTTCAACTGGGCGCTCGAATGGTTCGACGTCATCGCCGCCGGGAACGACCGGACCGCCCTGCACATCGTCGAGGAGGACGGCACCGAGACGCGGCTGAGCTTCGCCGAGATGTCGGCCCGCTCCAACCGCGTCGCCAACTGGCTGCGCGCCCGGGGCGTGCGCCCCGGCGACCGGATCGTCGTCATGCTCGGCAACCAGGCCGAGCTGTGGGAGACCATGCTCGCCGCGATGAAGCTGCGCGCCGTCGTCATCCCCGCCACCCCCCTCCTCGGCCCCGCCGACCTGCGCGACCGGGTGGACCGCGGCCAGGCCCGGCACGTGCTGGTCCGCGCCGAGGACACCGCCAAGTTCGACGACGTGCCCGGCGACTACACCCGGATCGCCGTCGGTGCCGACCGCGCCGACAGCGGCCGTGGCGGTCGCGCGGGGTGGCTCTCGTACGCGGACGCCTCCCGCGAGTCCGACGCGTTCGCCCCCGACGGCGACACCCTCGCCGACGACACCCTCATGCTCTACTTCACCTCCGGCACCACCGCCCGCCCCAAGCTCGTCGAGCAGACCCACACCTCGTACCCCGTCGGCCACCTGGCCACCATGTACTGGATCGGTCTCCGGCCCGGCGACGTGCACCTCAACATCTCCTCGCCCGGCTGGGCCAAGCACGCCTGGTCCAACCTCTTCGCCCCCTGGAACGCCGAGGCGACCGTCTTCATCCACAACTACAGCCGCTTCGACCCCGCCCGCCTCATGGCCGAGATGGACAAGCACGGCGTCACCAGCTTCTGCGCGCCGCCCACCGTCTGGCGGATGCTCATCCAGGCCGACCTCGGACAGCTCGCCACCCCGCCGCGCGAGGTCGTCGCCGCAGGCGAACCCCTCAACCCCGAGGTCATCGAGTCCGTCCGGCGCGCCTGGGGCGTCACCATCCGCGACGGCTTCGGCCAGACCGAGACCGCCGTGCAGGTCTCCAACAGCCCCGGGCAGCGCCTCAAGGAAGGCTCCATGGGGCGGCCCAGCCCCGGCTACCGGGTCACCCTCGTCGATCCGGTCAGCGGGCGGGCCGACGTGGCCGAGGGCGAGATCTGCCTCGACCTGTCCGCCCGCCCGGTGGGCCTGATGACCGGCTACCACGGCGATCCGGAGCGTACGGCCGAGGCGATGGCCGGCGGCTACTACCGCACCGGCGACATCGGCTCCCGCGACGCCGACGGCTACATCACCTACGTCGGCCGCGCGGACGACGTCTTCAAGGCCAGCGACTACAAGATCTCGCCCTTCGAGCTGGAGAGCGCCCTCCTGGAGCACGAGGCCGTCGCCGAGGCCGCCGTCGTGCCCGCCCCCGACCCCCTGCGGCTCGCCGTGCCCAAGGCGTACGTCGTCCTCGCGGCGGGCTGGGAGCCGGGCGAGGCGACCGCGAAGGCCCTGTTCGCCCACTCGCGCGCGGTCCTCGCCCCGTACAAGCGGATCCGCCGCATCGAGTTCGCCGACCTGCCCAAGACCGTCTCCGGCAAGATCCGGCGGGTCGAGCTGCGCCGCCTCACGGCCGAGGGCGGCGGCACGGAGTACACCGAGCGGGCGGCGGGGGACTCCGCATGAACCCCTCCTACTCCCACGGCGCCTCCACCACCGCGCTCCTCGGCGACACCATCGGCGCCAACCTCGACCGGGCCGTCGCCGCCTGGCCCGAACGGGAGGCCCTCGTCGAGGTGGCGACCGGACGCCGCTGGACGTACGCCGCGTTCGGCGCCGACGTCGACCGGCTCGCGGACGCCCTGCTCGGCAGCGGGGTCCGCAAGGGCGACCGGGTCGGGATCTGGGCGGTCAACTGCGCCGAGTGGGTGCTGGTGCAGTACGCCACCGCCCGCCTCGGCGCCGTCATGGTCACCATCAACCCGGCCTACCGGCCGCACGAGTTGGCGTACGTGCTCCGCCAGTCCGGCATCTCGCTGCTCTTCGCCACGCTCGCCCACAAGACCAGCGACTACCGGGCCATGGTCGACGAAGTGCGCGCCGAATGCCCGGAGTTGCGCGAGGCCGTCTACTTCGGCGACGCGAGCTGGGACGCGCTGCTCGCCCGGACCGCCGGGGAGGCGCGCCCCGAGCCGCTCTCCTGCGACGAGCCCGTCAACATCCAGTACACCTCGGGGACGACCGGCTTCCCGAAGGGCGCCACCCTCTCCCACCACAACATCCTCAACAACGGTTACTTCGTCGGGGAGATGATCGGCTACAGCGAGCGGGACCGGATCTGCGTGCCGGTGCCGTTCTACCACTGCTTCGGCATGGTCATGGGCAATCTCGCCGCCACCTCGCACGGCGCCTGCGTCGTCATCCCGGCCCCCTCCTTCGACCCCGCCGCCACCCTGCGCGCGGTGCAGGAGGAGCGCTGCACCTCGCTCTACGGGGTGCCGACGATGTTCATCGCGGAGCTGGCGCTGCCCGACTTCGCCTCGTACGACCTCTCCACCCTCCGCACCGGGATCATGGCGGGCTCGCCGTGCCCGGTGGAGGTGATGAAGCGGGTGGTCGCCGAGATGAACATGGCCGAGGTGTCCATCTGCTACGGCATGACCGAGACCTCCCCGGTCTCCACCCAGACCCGCCGCGACGACGACCTGGAACGGCGCACCGGCACGGTCGGCCGGGTGCTGCCGCACGTCGAGGTCAAGGTCGTGGACCCCGGCACCGGCATCACCGTCCCGCGCGGCACCGCCGGCGAGCTGTGCACCCGCGGCTACAGCGTGATGCTCGGCTACTGGGACGAGCCCGGGAAGACCGCCGAGGCGATCGACCCGGGCCGCTGGATGCACACCGGCGACCTCGCCGTGCTGCGCGAGGACGGCTACGTCCAGATCGTCGGCCGGATCAAGGACATGATCATCCGGGGCGGCGAGAACGTGTACCCGCGCGAGATCGAGGAGTTCCTCTACGCCCACCCCAAGATCGCGGACGTGCAGGTCGTCGGCGTCCCCGATCCGCGGTACGGCGAGGAGATCCTGGCCTGCGTGGTCCCGCGCGACCCGGCCGACCCGCCCACCCTGGGGGAGCTCACCGCCTTCTGCCGGGGCTGCCTCGCGCACTACAAGGTCCCGCGGCGGCTGGAGGTGCTGGACGCGTTCCCGATGACGGTGAGCGGGAAGGTGCGGAAGGTGGAGCTCCGGGAGCGTTACGGGGCGGGCTGACCGGCCCGTTCCCCGGGCACCTGGTCCCGGGCCGGCCGCGCCGCCACCTCGCGGCGCATGCAGACCCGGGGCCAGGCGGCCAGCCCGTGCGCCGCCTCGGCCCGGCTGATCTCCCGCAGGCCCTCGCCGAGCGCCGGATCGCCCTCCTCCAGGCGCCGGAAGCCGAGCCGGGCGTAGTACGGGGCGTTCCACGGGACCTCGGTGAAGGTCGTCAGGGTCAGCGCGCTGAGGCCCTGCTCCCCGGCGGCCGTCGCGAGGTGCTCGATCAGCTCCCGGCCGACGCCCCGGCGGGCGGCGTCCGGGTGCACCGAGACCTGCTCGATGTGGGCGGCGCCGTCCACGGTGTCGCTCAGCAGATAGCCGACGGGATGGTCGGCCGCGTCCACCGCGACCCAGGCCCGGCCCGCGAGACGGTAGCCCTCCAGGACCTCCAGCGGGAGTGGCTCGTCGTCGGCGATGTCACCCATGCCCAGGGGGCGGAATGCCTCGCCCGCGGCCCGTTCGATGTCCTGCAGCAGGGGGAGTTCGGCCGGTTCGGCCGCTCGGATGCGCATACGACAGTATGGCCCCGGCGGGCTGTGGAAGGCGTGGAGGGGGGCGCCGCCCTCAGTCGGGGGTGCCGCCCGTGCAGGCCGCGCCGTTGTCCCGGTTCCAGCCGCGGCCCGTCGGGGGGCCGCCCTCCCGGCCGCCGCGCCGCCGCAGCAGGCCGCCGTCGCGGGAGAAGTGCGGCAGGAACAGGGCCAGGGCGGGGTCGCCGTACAGCGCCACGTACAGCAGGACGTCCCGGCCGTCGACGACCTCGCGGCGGTACGCCGGCAGCGGGTGCCGCTCGCGCAGGCCCGCCAGCAGGCGGCGCGCGGCACGGGTCGTGGGCGGTACGCAGAGCAGCGCCGCGGCGGCCAGCACCGGCCCCGCGCCGAGCAGCAGCGCCGGACCGGTGAACCCCGTCACGAGCAGCCCGGCGCCCACCGTCACCGGCACGCCCGCCAGCATCAGGCGGGCCGCCCGGAGCCGCCCGGGCGGGCGCAGCAGCCCGGTCCCGCCGAGCTCCGCGCGGAGCCCGTCGAGCGCCTGGCGGGCCTTGGGGCGGCTCGCCAGCACCCGCAGGGCCAGCGCCCGCTGGAGCGAGCGGTGGACGCCGAGCTGGAGCGGGTCGCGGGTCCGGCCGGCCCCGCCGTTGGCGCGAATCGTGCCCCGGCGCCCGGCCGCGACGGCCCCGCGCTGGTGCAGCGCGACCAGCGCCACGATCACCGCCGCCCTGGGCCCGCCGCGCAGCAACGCCAGTGCCTGCGGCGGCAGTTCGGGCCGCGCTCCGCTGCGGGTACGCAACAGGGCGACCGCCAGCGCCAGTTGCCCGAGCGACACTCCGAAGAACCACCACGTCCCCGTCGTCATGGTGTTCACCCCCCGAGGGTGTTGTGCCCGGGGGAGGGCCGCTCGTCACCCGCGAATGGCCGGAAATGTCAGTCGGTGTCGGCGAGGCGGCGGGGCGGTGAGGCTAGGCGGCTCCGGTGGCGATGAGGGCGTCGGCCGGGCCGTTGACGGGCTGCGGGGTGCCGGTGAGGTCGAGCACGAAGAGCGGGATGCCGAGGCCCTCGGCCCGCTCGTGGGCCTCGGGGGTGTAGCCGGCCAGGGAGAAGCAGATGCCGGCCGCCCCGTTGCTCAGGCCGTTGAGCCAGAGGCACTCCACGGCCCGCAGCCCGGTCGGCCGGGTGCTCGGGTCGACCTGCGCGACCAGTCCGGGCCCGCGCAGGTCCACGGCGGTGGCGGACCGCTCCTCCGGCTGGACGACGTCCCGGAAGCCGAGCCACCGCAGGTACCCGGCCGAGGCCGCCACCGCGTCCCGCGCCGTCCGGATGGTCACGGGCCGGAACGCGGGCCGCGCGGCCGGGAAGGATCCGGGGCCGTCGCCGGGCCCGCCGCCGAGCGGAGCGTCCGGCTGCGCGGGATGGCGCTGGGCGAAGGCGGGGTACGTGTCGGGGGCGGGGCCGGGGGTGGGGACGGGGCCCGGGAGCGGACCCGTGGTGGCGGGCGCCGGGGGTGCGGGCGGCGCGGGCGGCTCGGGTGTCCTCGGGGGCGTCACGGTGTCCGGAATCTCCGGCGGGACAGCCGGAGTGGTCGGAGTGGTCGGAGTGGTCGGGATGGCCGGAGTGGCCGGAGCGGTCGGGATAGCCGGAGTGATCTGAGCGGCCGGAGCGGCCGACGTGGCGGGCGGGGCGGCGGGTGTGACGGGCGGGGCGTGAGGGGCGTCCGCGGCGCGCGGAGCATGCGGGTCGCTCCCCCTCACCGCCACCCGCAGCACCGCCCCGCACGCGCACCCCAGCTCGGGGTGGGGCCAGTCGGAGGGGCGGGCGCAGGTGGGGCACAGGACGGTGACCCACTCCTCCGACCAGTTGCGGTGCGTGACCTGCTCGGCGGGGGCGTCGTCGAGCACCGGGGGCGTGATCGGGGTGCCGCAGGCACAGGGGAAGGCGGGCGGCGCGTACCGCTGCGTGCGGAGGCATTCAGGGCAGCGCACCCGTACCGATTCACCCACACCGAACCTCCTCTGCTCGCCCACCCATCGTCCACCCATCCGGCCGTCCGAGGGGGGCACTTCGGCCAGCTCGGGGGTCCGCTCCGCGGATCGTCTCTTGACGCCTCTCCGCCAGCCCACCTACATTGCTTCCGTATAGCAGAACAGTACTTCCGCATTATGGAAACAGAGCGCTGAAGGATCCCGCCGGAGCCCCGTCGGACCCCTGGCGTCCTCGTCTCCCCCTGGCCGAAGCAGGAGCACTCCCATGCCTCGTATGACCGCCGCCGCAGCGGCCGTTGAGATCCTCAAGCGCGAAGGCGTCACCAACGCGTTCGGTGTGCCCGGCGCGGCCATCAACCCCTTCTACCGGGAGCTCAAGAACGTGGGCGGCGTCGCCCACACCCTCGCCCGGCACGTCGAGGGCGCCTCCCACATGGCGGAGGGCTACACCCGCGCCAAGCCCGGCAACATCGGCGTCTGCATCGGCACCTCCGGCCCGGCCGGCACCGACATGATCACGGGCCTGTACTCGGCGATCGCCGACTCGATCCCGATCCTCTGCATCACCGGCCAGGCGCCGGTCTCGAAGCTCCACAAGGAGGACTTCCAGGCCGTCGACATCGCGACCATCGCCAAGCCGGTCACCAAGGCGGCGACGACCGTCCTGGAGGCCGCGCAGGTCCCCGGCGTCTTCCAGCAGGCGTTCCACCTGATGCGCTCCGGCCGCCCCGGCCCGGTCCTCATCGACCTGCCGATCGACGTCCAGCTCACCGAGATCGAGTTCGACCCGGAGACCTACGAGCCGCTGCCGGTCTACAAGCCGGCCGCGACCCGCGCCCAGGCCGTGAAGGCGCTGAGCTTCCTGCTGGAGGCCGAGCGCCCGCTGATCGTCGCCGGCGGCGGCATCATCAACGCCGACGCCACCGACCTGCTGGTCGAGTTCGCCGAGCTCACCAACATCCCGGTCATCTCCACCCTCATGGGCTGGGGCACCATTCCGGACGACCACGAGCTCGCCGCCGGCATGGTCGGCGTCCAGACCGCGCACCGCTACGGCAACGCGACCTTCCTGGAGTCCGACACCGTCATCGGCATCGGCAACCGCTGGGCCAACCGCCACACCGGGTACAACCTGGAGGCGTACACCAAGGGCCGCAAGTTCGTCCACGTCGACATCGAGCCCACTCAGCTCGGCAAGATCTTCGCCCCGGACTACGGCATCGCCTCCGACGCCAAGGCCGCCCTGGAGCTCTTCATCGAGATCGCCAAGGAGCTCAAGGCCGAGGGCAAGCTGCCGGACTTCAGCGCCTGGGCCGCCTCCGCGCAGGAGCGCAAGGCCACCCTCCAGCGCCGCACGCACTTCGACAACATCCCGATGAAGCCGCAGCGCGTCTACGAGGAGATGAACAGGGCCTTCGGCCCGGACACGCGCTACGTCACCACCATCGGCCTCTCCCAGATCGCGGCCGCGCAGTTCCTGCACGTCTACAAGCCGCGCCACTGGATCAACTGCGGCCAGGCCGGCCCGCTCGGCTGGACCATCCCGGCCGCGATCGGCGCCGCCACCGCGGACCCGGAGACCCCGGTCGTCGCGCTCTCCGGCGACTACGACTTCCAGTTCATGATCGAGGAGCTGGCGGTCGCCGCCCAGCACAAGGTCCCCTACGTCCACGTCCTCGTGAACAACGCGTACCTGGGCCTGATCCGCCAGGCGCAGGGCGGCCTCGGCATCAACTTCGAGGTCAACCTCGAGTTCGAGAACATCAACACCCCGGAGATCGGCGTCTACGGCGTCGACCACGTCAAGGTCGCCGAGGGCCTCGGCGTCAAGGCGATCCGCGTCACCGACCCCGACAAGCTGGGCGAGGCGCTGGAGCAGGCCAAGAAGCTGGCCGTCGAGTTCCAGGTCCCGGTCGTCGTCGAGGCGATCCTGGAGCGCATCACCAACATCGCGATGAGCAAGACCGTCGACATGAGCGACGTCACCGAGTTCGAGGACCTGGCCACCGAGCCCGGCCACGCGCCCACCGCGATCAAGGCCCTCAAGGTCTGATCAAGCCCTCAAGGCCCGGCCCCACCGGGTCCGGGTCCGATCAGGGAGCCTCACCCAGGCCCCCGCCCCGACGAGCACCGGGGCGGGGGCCTTCCCGCGTCCCCGCCTGGGCCCGGACCAGGACCGCGCCCGCCTCCGTCCAGTCGTACAGCACCGAACGGCCCGCCCTCCGGCGCCGTACCAGCCCGGCGTCCAGCAGCACCCTCAGGTGCCGTCCCACCGAGCCGAGGCCCTGGCCGGTCAGCGCCACCAGCTGGCTGGTCGACTTGGGGGCTTCGAGGCGGACGAGGACCCCGGCCCGGGCGGTGCCCAGCAGCGCCCCCAGGGCCTCGGGAACGGCCGGGCCGCCCGTGTCGGCCAGGGTGCCGGAGCACGCGTACACGATCGCCGACCGCTCCGTCCCCGCCCACGACACCCAGCCCTGGGCCGGTGTCACCGGCACGAACAGCAGTCGGCCGCCGTCGAGCCGTCTCGGCGGATAGGCGCGGGGGTTGACCTGGAGGCGGCCGTCGCCCAGCCAGCGCACCTTGCCGGGGCACAGCTCGTCGAGCGCCGCCGCCCAGCCTCCCTGCCCCAGCCGCGCCGTCCTGGCCACCACGTCGGCCTCCAGGACCCGCCTGCGGCGTGCCCAGTCGGGCAGCACCGTCTCCCGCCACACCCACTCCAGGACCCCCGCCATCCGCCGCGGCAGGTCGCCCGCCGAGCGCAGCGCGGCCGGTACGGGGCCGCCCACCGCCACCTCCAACTGCGGGACGGCGTCGCCCGGTTCGGCCGCCCGGACCGCCTCGACCTCCTCCTCGAAGGTCTGCTCGCCCTCGCCCAGCGGCGTCGGCGTCAGGAAGTCGGCGTTCCACGTCCGGCCGAGGGCGGCCCGGACGAGCAGGGCGTCGAGCGGCTCGGCCGCGAGGCGGGCCCGGTACGCCGGGAGCCGGCCGGCCAGCCAGGCGCGCTCGCCCGGGTGGGCGCCGGCCGCCGCGTGCAGGGTCTTCAGCGCGGCCACGGTCTCGGCCAGCGGGGAGATGACGAACCGCCCCCGGGCCAGCGAGTCCGCGCCGAGCCGCCACCAGCCCACCCGACCTCACCCCGCTCTCGTTTCGCCCCCGCGCGAAACGATATCGGCCCGCCCGGGCCCGCCCCGAGACTCCCCGGCATGGCCCAGGACCCCCGCTACCGCGACCTCTTCCGCACCCCCGAGTTCCCCGCCCTCTTCCTCGGCGGCGCCGCGCAGACCGCCGCCCAGACCGTGTCGGGGCTCGGCCTCGCCACCCTCGTCTTCCGCGCGACCGGCTCGCCGCTGCTGTCCGCGCTCGCCCTGTTCGGGCCGGCCCTCGCGCAGCTCGTCGGCGCCACCACGCTGCTGTCCGCCGCCGACCGGCTGCCGCCGCGCGCGGCGCTGGCCGGGGTCGCCCTCGTCCTCGCGGCGGGCACGGCGCTCCAGACCGTCCCCGGGCTGCCCGTCGGCGCCGTCTTCGCGGTCCTCTTCCTCCAGGGGCTCGCCGGCTCCCTGGGCGGGGGCGTGCGCTACGGGCTGCTGCGCGAGGTCCTGCCGCCGCACGCCTTCCTGCTGGGGCGGTCGGTGCTCAACGTGTCGGTGGGCGTCTGCCAGATCGCCGGCTTCGCCGCGGGCGGCCTGCTGCTCGCCCTGCTCTCGGCCCGGGGCACGCTGGCGACCGGCGCGCTCCTCTACGTCCTGGCAGCCCTGACCGCCCGCCTCGGGCTGTCCCGGCGGGCGCCGCGCGCGTCCGGGCGGGCCACGGTCGCGGAGACCTGGCGGACGAACGCCCTGCTGTGGTCCCTGCCCGCCCGCCGCCGCGCCTATCTGGCGCTGTGGGTGCCCAACGGCCTGATCGTGGGCTGCGAGTCGCTGTTCGTGCCGTACGCCCCCGAGCGCGCGGGCCTGCTCTTCGCCTGCGCCGCGCTCGGGATGCTGGCCGGGGACGTCGGGGTCGGGCGGTTCCTGCCGGCGGGGCGGCGCGGCCGGGCGGCGGCCCCGCTCCAGGCGCTGCTGGCCGCCCCGTACCTGCTCTTCGCGTTCCGCCCGGGGCTGCCGTGGGCGGTCCTCGCGGTCACCGTGTCGGCGGTCGGCTACGGGGCGAGCCCGAGGGTGCGCGAGCTCGCCGTCGGCGCCGGCGCGGCCGTGGTCTTCCCGGAGTACGACCGCTCGCCCGAGCACCGCTACCCGGTGGCCCTGGAGCAGA
>NZ_JBEZHM010000036.1:0-87982 GCF_040650575.1 Streptomyces sp. NPDC048659
ATCTCCCGGCGCGGCACCTGCTCCAGACCGTGCAGCATCACCTCCGTACGCGGCCGGTCGTGATGCTCCACGAACGCCACCACGCAGTCCGTGCCCCGCTCCACCCGCCGGTGCCCCTCGGAGAGCATCGCGTACGTCTTGCCGACACCCGGCGCCGCACCGAGGTAGATCCGAAGCTTGCCGCGTCCCATGGCTCGACCTTACGTCCAGCCAAACGGACATTCCGCACGAGTGTGGGAGGTCAGAGCCGTATTGACGTGATCCTGACGGCCCCACGACGGCCGGGACCGGCCCCTGTCAGGGCCGACAGCGATCCCGGACCGGCCCCCAGGCGCCGCCCGCTCAGTGCTCGATGATCTCGCCGTCGCGGAGCTCCAGCACCCGGTCGGCCAGCCCCAGCAGCTGGGAGTCGTGGGTGGCGACCAGGGCCGTGCAGCCCTCGCTGCGCACGACGGCGCGCAGCAGCTCCATGACCGCGAGCCCGGTCTCGGCGTCGAGCTGACCGGTCGGCTCGTCGGCTATGAGCAGGGCCGGCCGGTTCGCCAGGGCGCGGGCGATCGCGACGCGCTGCTGCTGGCCGCCGGAGAGCTCGCCCGGGCGCTGGGCCGCGTGGTCGCCGAGCCCCACGAGCGCCAGCAGCAGGGCGACCCGCTCCTCGCGCTCCTTCGGGTCCGCCTTGCGCAGCCGCATCGGCACGCCGACGTTCTCCGCGGCGGTCAGGATCGGGATGAGGCCGAAGGACTGGAAGATGAATCCGATCCGGTCCCGGCGCAGCTCCAGCAGCCCCTCCTCGCCGAGCCCGGCGAGGTCGGTGCCGTCGATGACGATGCGGCCGCCGTCGGCGGAGTCGAGCCCGCCGACCAGGTTGAGCAGGGTGGTCTTGCCGGAGCCGGAGCGGCCCTTGAGGGCGACCAGCTCGCCGCGCGGGATGTCGAAGGAGACTCCGCGCAGGGCGTGCACGGCCGCGGCACCCGTGCCGTACGACCGCTTCAGATTCTCGATCCGGACCATCGGCGTGCCGGCCGGGTCCTCGATCACGGCCGTACCGGTCCGTGCGTTGCTCTCACTCACCGTGGTGCCCCCCTCGATCGAACGTGTGCGCCGTCAGTATGGGCCGATCACGGGCGCGGAGGCCAGGTCTGTGGACAACCGCCTGTGGACAACCGTGCCGGGGGCACGGAAAAGCGAACGGGCCGTGCCGTCCCCGCCCGCTCCGGACGGAGGGGGATGGGAACGGCACGGCCCGAAAGCACACGTCATCGCGGGGGCCCACCCATGGAGGGCCCCTCGGCGATCAGCTCATCGGCGGTTCGGCCGACCAGCGGATCGGCTCGTCAGCGGATCTCGGAGATCTCCGGACCACGCTGCAGCTGGCCCATGCCGCCGGAGAACCGGGAACCGGCCTGGTCGTCCTGCTGCACGCCGTCCGGCACCATCTGCGCGTCGTTCGGCAGCTTGAGGACGATCGGGTCGCGCGGGGCCATCGGGCCCTCGCCGCGGACGACCACGGTGTCCCGGACGATCTGCTCCAGCAGACCGGCGGCCTCGGGCTGCACAGCGCCCTGGCCGGAGATCACGCCGCGCAGGAACCAGCGCGGTCCGTCGACACCCACGAAGCGCACGAGCTGCACGCCCCGGTTGCCGTCCGGGAGCTGCACGGGAACCTGGGCGCGGAGCTCCCAGCCCAGCGGGCCCTCGACCTCTTCGATGGCACCGCCCTGCTGGGTGATGCCGCCCGCGATCTCGTCGCGGACCTCGCCCCAGATGCCTTCCTTCTTGGGCGCGGCGAATGCCTGGAGCTGCACGGCGCTGTCGCGCAGCACCACGGTGGCCGCGACGATCGCGTCGCCCGCCACCTCCACCCGCAGCTCCATGCCCTCGACTCCGGGCACGAAGATGCCGCCCAGGTCGACCCGGCCCTCTTCGGGCGTGGGGACCTCGGAGATGTCCCAGGGACCGTCGGGCCGGGGCGCCGGCGGAAGGTTCACCCGGCGCGGCGCGGCCGCGTCGGCCGCGTCCTCGCCGTCCACCGCGTCGACGACCTGCTCGGCCTCGCCCGCTGCGTCCTCAGCGGCACCGCTCTTCTTGCGACGTCCGAACACGTCACTGTCCTTCCCGGTCGGATACGACCGAAGCGTATCGATTCCCACCCGTAGTGCCGTCCACGGCGGCGTGACCGCCGGTGGACCCGAAGCCCCCCTCGGCCCGCGCCGAGCCGGGAAGCTCCGCCACCTCGTGGAAGCGCACCTTCTCGACCTGCTGGACGACCAGTTGGGCAATCCGGTCGAATCGCTCGAACCGCACGCTCTCGCGCGGGTCCAGATTGACCACGATCACTTTGATCTCTCCACGGTACCCGGCATCGACCGTCCCCGGGGCATTCACGAGCGCGACGCCGCAGCGTGCGGCGAGGCCGGAGCGGGGGTGGACGAAGGCCGCGTAGCCGTCCGGCAGCGCGATGGAGACCCCGGTGGGCAGCACGGCCCGCTCGCCCGGGGCGAGCTCGGCCGCCTCGGTGGTCACCAGATCGGCTCCGGCGTCGCCGGGGTGCCCGTAGGCCGGGATCGGCACCTCGGGGTCCACACGGCGGATGAGTACGTCGACGGGATTGCGCATCAGGGGTTCACCTCGAAGGCGCGGGCGCGCCTGACCTGGTCGGGGTCGGACATGGCGGCCTGGATCTCCTCCGGGCGGCCGTTGTCGATGAAGTGGTCGACCTTCACCTCGATGAAGAGGGCGTCGGCGCGGACGGCGACGGGCCCCTCGGGCCCGCCGATCCGGCCGACGGCGGTCGAGTAGATCTTGCGGCCGCGCACCGCGGTGACCTCGGCCTCCAGGTGGAGCACGGTGCCGACCGGAACGGGGCGTACGAAGTCGGTCTCCAGGCGGCCGGTGACCGCGATGACCCGCAGCAGCCAGTTCAGGGAGCCGAGGGTCTCGTCGAGCGCGGTGGCGAGCACGCCGCCGTGCGCGAGACCGGGGGCGCCCTGGTGGTCGGGGGTCACGGTGAACTCGGCGGTGACGGTCACGCCCTCGCCCGCGCGGGCCTCCAGGTGCAGCCCGTGGGGCTGTCCGCCGCCGCAGCCGAAGCAGTGCGCGTAGTGCGCGCCGAGCAGCTCGCCGGGGGCGGGCGCGTCGGCGTGGCGTACCGGCGGTATGGCGTCGGCCGGCGGGGTGAGGGCGGCAGATGTTCCAGTCACAGGCGCAGACCTTACCCGCGCTGCCGGGCGCCGGTCTCGCCGTGCCAAGCTGGGGGACATGCAGCCTTCCGCACCTCCCCCCGCCCCGAGCTTCGACGAGCGCCTGACGGCGCCCCGTTCCTGGTGGGTCATCGTGGCCCTGCTGGGCGTCTCCGGCGGCCTGATCATGTTCCCGCTGGGTACGGTCCCG
This sequence comes from Streptomyces sp. NPDC048659, assembly GCF_040650575.1. Classification (NCBI taxonomy): domain Bacteria; kingdom Bacillati; phylum Actinomycetota; class Actinomycetes; order Kitasatosporales; family Streptomycetaceae; genus Streptomyces; species Streptomyces sp. NPDC048659. The sequence goes on from NZ_JBEZHM010000036.1 coordinate 3,391, forward strand.
ACGCTCGGCGGTCTGATCGGCGCCGCGGCGCTCGCGGCGGTCGCGGTGTCCTCGTACGGCTCGGCCCGGATCCGGGTGGTGGCCGGTTCGCTGGTCGCGGGGGACGCGCGGATCCCGGTGTCGGCCCTGGGGGCGGCCGAGGCGCTGGACGTGGAGGAGGCGCGCGCCTGGCGCACGCACAAGGCCGATACGCGCGCCTTCATGCTGATGCGCAGCTATGTGCCGACGGCGGTGCGGGTGGAGGTCGTGGACCCGGCCGACCCGACGCCGTACGTTTACCTGTCCAGCCGCGACCCCGAGGGCCTCGTGGCGGCCCTGGAGGCGTCCCGGGGCGGGGCCGGGGACGCCGTGGAGGCGCATGGGGCACAGGAGGCCCCGGGGGCCTGAGGGCCCGTCCGCCGGCCCAGGGGGGCGGCTCCCGGGTCCGGCCCGGGAGCGAGCCCTAGAAGTCGATCTCCTTGGGGCCGTCCGGCGGCTCCAGCGGGGGCAGGGCCGGGAGGGCGTCCCAGGGGATCTGGCGGTCGCGCAGGTCCTTGCGGATGTGCGCGGCGAGCTTTCTGGTGTCGCGCCGGTTCATCACCGCGCCGACGGCCGCGCCCACCATGAACGGGGTGAGGTTCGGCAGGTTGCGCACCAGGCGCTTGGTGATCTGCTGGCGCAGTTCGCGCTTGAGCTGGCCGCCGAGGGCCGCGTTGACCGTGGTGGGCTTGGTGGGGTCGATGCCCCGCTCCTCGGCCCAGGAGGTCAGGTACGCGGTCGAGCGCTGGGGGAGCGTGCCGGGCGGGCGGAGGCCGTAGACCTCGTGCAGCTCGGCGATGAGCTTGAGCTCGATGGCGGCCACGCCGGTGATCTCCGCGGCGAGCTCGGCGGGCATCGCGGGCGGTACGGGCAGCATCGCCGCGGCACCGATGCCGGCGCCGACGGTGGCGCTGGCGCTGGACGCGCCGGCGACGAGTTTGTCGGCGATCTCCTCGGGGCCGAGCCCCGGGAAATGCCTGCGGAGGGTCGCCAGGTCCCGCACGGGGACCCTGGGCGCGAGTTCGATGACCCGGTCGGCGAGATAGCCGATGCCGGCCTTGGCGCCCTGGCCGCCGCGCTGCACACCGCGGCGTACGGCCTCGATGCGGGCGCTGTCCGGTTTCAGACGCTCCAGGCGCAGGCGCGCCGGATCGGCGACGCGCCGCAGGGCGCCCCGCTTGGGCCCGTCGTCCCGCGCGTTCGGGACGGGCTGCCGGTCGCCCGGCTGTGGCGCTTGAGCTGCTTCGAGCGAGGCCGTGGGGCCTCGCCCGTCGTCAGGTGCGCCAGAAGTGGGCAGGGGGGCGGAGTGCGCGGTCGAGGGGCCCTGCTGGGCGTCCTCCACCGGGCCTGAGCCGCCCCGGTGCGCCCCCGGCATCCCAGGGAGCCGGAGCCGCCGCTTCCGAGACGGTGTATCGCCTGCCACGGCCGACCGATCTCAGTCGCAGTCGCGGCAGATCGGCTGGCCGTTCTTCTCCCGAGCCAGCTGGCTGCGGTGGTGCACCAGGAAGCAGCTCATGCAGGTGAACTCGTCGGCCTGCTTGGGCAGGACCCGGACGGCCAGCTCCTCGTTGGAGAGGTCCGCGCCGGGCAGCTCCAGGCCCTCTGCGGCCTCGAACTCGTCGACGTCGACGGTCGAGGTCGACTTGTCGTTCCGGCGGGCCTTCAGTTCTTCAAGGCTGTCCGAGTCGACGTCGTCGTCGGTCTTGCGTGGGGTGTCGTAATCCGTTGCCATGTCGCTCTCCCCCTCTGGGTGGTTTGCGGTGTCTCCAGCGCACGTAACGCGTGAGAGGCCGGACTTGTGCCCGACCCGAGGCGGAGATTTTGCCTCACATCAAGGTCTGTTACTCAATCGACACCCAATCCGCCCTCTCATGAGTGAGCGGCTTTGGGTGGCGAACCGGACCGTACACGGTCCGTCGGCCGTCCCTCTCGGGTGCCACCCCGTGTTCTTCCCGCCCGGCGGACCCCCGGAAACCCGGACTTTTCCGGGTTTTTTGCGGGATTCGCGATCACGGAGAGTGGAGGTGCGGACACCCGGTCCTGTGATCGATCACACAGGACCGTCTCAGGTTCGGGGACCGGAAATTCCGCGCAAAGCGAACAGATCCGGTCGGCTCGTGCAGTGTGTCAGATCGGGAGAGTGACACGCATCACGAGGCCACCGCCCTCGCGGGGCTCCGCGATGATACGGCCGCCGTGGGCACGCGCGACGGATCGCGCGATCGACAGGCCGAGCCCGACGCCCTTGTCGCTCCCGGTGCGCTCCTGTCTGAGGCGCCGGAATGGCTCGAAAAGGTTGTCGACCTCGTACGCCGGGACCATCGGACCGGTGTTGGTGACCGTCAGGATCGCCAGCCCGTGCTGGGTCTCGGTGGTCACCTCGGCCCAGCCGCCCTCCGGCACGTTGTACCGGATCGCGTTCTGCACCAGGTTCAGCGCGATCCGCTCCAGCAGGACGCCGTTGCCCTGGACGACCGCCAGGGCGCGCTCGCCCCGGATCTCGACGCCCTTGGCCTCGGCCTCCGCGTGGGCCTGGTTGATGGCGCGCGTGGCCACCTCCGCCAGGTCGACGGGCTTGCGCTCGATGATCTGGTTGTCGCTGCGGGCCAGCAGCAGCAGGCCCTCGACCAACTGCTCGCTGCGCTCGTTGGTGGCCAGCAGCGTCTTGCCGAGCTGCTGGAGCTCCACCGGGGCGGCGGGGTCCGCGAGCTGGACCTCCAGCAGGGTCCGGTTGATCGCGAGCGGGGTGCGCAGCTCGTGCGAGGCGTTCGCGACGAAGCGCTGCTGGGCGGTGAAGGCCCGCTCCAGGCGCTCCAGCATCTCGTCGAAGGTGTCCGCGAGCTCCTTCAGCTCGTCGTCCGGGCCGCCCAGCTCGATCCGGCGGGACAGATCGGATCCGGCCACCTTGCGGGCGGTCCGGGTGATCCGGCCCAGCGGGGAGAGCACCCGGCCCGCCATGGCGTAGCCGAAGGCGAAGGCGATGATGCTCAGCCCCAGCAGGGCGAAGAGCGAGCGGCGCAGCAGGTCGTCCAGAGCCAGGTCGCTCTGGTGGCGCAGGCACATCGTGGCGGCGCTGCTGAGCGTCTCGGTGTTGGCTTCCTTGGGGAACTGGCACCAGTCGCTGGTCGGCGTGATCGTGCCGCTGACGACCTTGAACGGCAGCTGGGAGGTGCTGTCCCGCAGGGCCTGCGCCGTGAAGAGGTAGATGATCGCGAGCAGCAGGATGCCGGCGATCAGGAACATCCCGCCGTAGAGCAGCGTGAGTCTTATCCGGATCGTCGGGCGCAGCAGCGGGCGCACCGGGTCCCGCGGGTCCCAGGTCGGCTTCGGAGGCGCCTGGAGCGGCGCCGGGGTCTGGGCCATCGGATCAGATCCGGTAGCCGGAGCCGGGGACGGTGACGATGACCGGGGGCTCGCCCAGCTTGCGGCGCAGGGTCATCACGGTGACCCGGACGACGTTGGTGAACGGGTCGGTGTTCTCGTCCCATGCCTTCTCCAGCAGCTGCTCGGCCGAGACGACGGCCCCCTCGCTGCGCATCAGGACCTCCAGGACGGCGAACTCCTTGGGCGCGAGCTGGACCTCCTTGCCGTCGCGGAAGATCTCGCGGCGGTTGGGGTCGAGCTTGATCCCGGCGCGCTCCAGGACGGGCGGGAGGGGCACGGTGGTGCGCCGGCCCAGGGCGCGCACGCGCGCGGTGAGCTCGGTGAAGGCGAAGGGCTTCGGAAGGTAGTCGTCGGCGCCCAGCTCCAGGCCCTCGACGCGGTCGCTGACGTCGCCGGAGGCGGTGAGCATCAGGACGCGGGTGGGCATGCCGAGCTCGACGATCTTCCGGCAGACATCGTCGCCGTGTACGAGCGGGAGGTCCCGGTCGAGCACGACGACGTCGTAGTCGTTCACCCCGACGCGCTCCAGGGCCGCGGCGCCGTCGTACACGACGTCGACGGCCATGGCCTCCCGGCGCAGTCCGGTGGCCACCGCATCGGCGAGCAGCTGCTCGTCCTCGACGACGAGTACGCGCACGTCTGTAAGTCCTCTCCTGGGGCCCTGGTCCGGACGCGGACGGGCCGGGTCTGCGCACTGACTGTGCGTGTCCATCCTGCCCCGAACGCGCGTAAACCGGCTGTAAGGCGGCGGTGCGGGCCCCGCGCGGTGCGGGCGGCTCGTACCGGCTAGGGAAGAATTCACCTGATTCCCGGGCCAGTTGAGGTTTCTGCGCGGAACGGGCTGGGGAGGACGACTGCACACCCCGAGATCACGCCCTGTAGGTGGCACGCCACCTACCGCTCTCTGTCCCCCAGAGGTAGCAGTGTGTGATCCGCCCAACCCCCGGCACTCCCCGTGCCACGACCCACGACGAGGGGGCGCACGATGGACGCTTTCACCGCGGGCCTGCTGCACCGCATCAAGGCCGCTCAGTCCGACCTCACGCGCGCTCGTGAGACGGGCGACGACTTCCTCGCGGACGTCGAGCAGGCCGAGCTGGACGACCTGCACCGCCTGGCCGCCGAACACGGTGTGGAGGTCGGCGCGACCCGCGCCTGACACCCCGGACAGCAAGGGCCCCCGGAGCCGATCGGCTCCGGGGGCCCTTCCGCGTCCGCGTGGGGCGGGTCAGTCGTGCCAGGCGCCGGCCTCGTCGAGGAACTCCTGGAGCGGCCCGAAGACTCCCTCGGAGGCGGCCAGCGCCAGCTCCCCGGACGCCCGCTCCCCCGGACGGCCGCCGGTCAGCGCGCCCGCCTCGCGGGCGATGAGGTCGCCTGCGGCCAGGTCCCAGGGGTTGAGCCCGCGCTCGTAGTACGCGTCCAGGCGTCCGGCGGCCACGTCGCAGAGGTCGATCGCCGCCGAGCCGCCGCGGCGGATGTCGCGCACGCGCGGGATGAGCCGCTGGGCGATGTCCGCCTGGTGGGCGCGGCGGGTCTGGACGTACGCGAAGCCGGTGCCGACGAGGGCCTGGTCGAGCTCCGGGGAGGGGCGCGCGGACAGCCGCCGGTCGCCGAGCCAGGCGCCGCCGCCGAGGACGGCGTGGAAGGTCTCGCCGCGCAGCGGCGCCTCGACGACGCCGACGACGCTCTCGCCGTCGCGCTCGGCGGCGATGGAGACCGCCCAGGTCGGCAGGCCGTAGAGGTAGTTCACGGTGCCGTCCAGCGGGTCGATCACCCAGCGGACGCCGCTGGTGCCGGGGCTGGCGGCGCCCTCCTCGCCGAGGAGGCCGTCGTGCGGGCGGCGCTCGGCGAGGAAGCCGGTGATCAGCTTCTCGGCGGCGATGTCCATCTCGGTGACGACGTCGATGGGGCTGGTCTTGGTCTTGGCCACGGCGAGGTCGTCGGGGCGGCCGTCGCGCAGCAGGGCGCCCGCGCGGCGGGCGGCCTCCAGGGCCACGTCGAGCAGCTCCCGCAGCAGCGGATCGGTCACGGGGGACGCGTGCGGTTCGGTCACGGCGGGGCTCCTCAGGCGTACGGGCTGTCGGCGCCGGCCGCGGCGGCGCGCTCCGCGCGCGCGGGGCAGCAGCCGATCGGGCAGAGGTCGTGCGAGGGGCCGAGGGCGCCCAGGGCGCAGCGCTCGGCGCGCTGCCCGCGCTCGGTCGCGGCGCGCTCCAGGACGAGCTCGCGGACGGCCGCCGCGAAGCGGGGGTCGGCTCCGACGGTCGCCGAGCGGCGGACCGGGAGGCCGAGCTCGGCGGCCTTGGCGGTGGCCTCGGTGTCGAGGTCGTAGAGGACCTCCATGTGGTCGGAGACGAAGCCGATGGGCACCATGACGACCGCGGGCGCCCCCGCGCCGTGCAGCTCCTCCAGGTGCTCGCAGATGTCCGGTTCCAGCCAGGGGATGTGCGGGGCGCCGCTGCGCGACTGGTACACGAGCTGCCAGGGGTGCTCGGTGCCGGTCTCCGCGCGGACGGCGTCGACGATCAGGCGTGCCACGTCGAGGTGCTGCTTCACGTAGGCGCCGCCCTCGCCGTGGTCGGCGACGGGGCCCGAGGTGTCGGCGGCGGAGTCCGGGATGGAGTGCGTGGTGAAGGCGAGGTGGGCGCCCGCGCGGACGGACGGGTCGAGCGCGTCGAGGGAGGCGAGCACGCCCTCGACCATGGGGCGGACGAAGCCGGGGTGGTTGAAGTAGTGCCGGAGCTTGTCGACCCGGGGCAGCCGCAGGCCCTCCGCTTCCAGCTCGGCGAGGGCGTCGGCCAGGTTCTCCCGATACTGCCGGCAGCCGGAGTACGAGGCGTACGCGCTGGTGGCGAGGACGGCGATGTGGCGGCGCCCGTCGGTGATCATCTCGCGCAGGGTGTCGGTCAGGTACGGCGCCCAGTTCCGGTTGCCCCAGTAGACGGGGAGGTCGAGGCCGGCCTCGCCGAAGTCCGCGCGCAGGGCGTCGAGCAGGGCGCGGTTCTGCTCGTTGATGGGGCTGACGCCACCGAAGAGGAAGTAGTGCTGCCCCACTTCCTTCAGCCGTTCCTTGGGGATGCCGCGGCCGCGGGTCACGTTCTCCAGGAACGGGACCACGTCGTCCGGGCCCTCGGGGCCACCGAAGGAGAGCAGCAGCAGGGCGTCGTACGGGGCGGGATCGAGCTCGTCGGACATGGCACCGATCCTCCCACCCGCCGCTGACAGCCGGTGGCTCGCCCCGACCGAAAAGGGGGGTGACCAGACCAGTTCAACACCGTAGGCTTTAGCTATTAATTACACGTGTTGAGCGACGCGTGTGGTCTCACCGCCCTGCACGGAAGCCCGGAGATCCCCTTGCCCAGTCCCTATCGCGCGATCTTCGCGGCCCCCGGCAGCACGATGTTCTCCATCGCCGGCTTCTTCGGACGGATGCCGCTGTCCATGATGGGCATCGGCATCGTGACCATGATCTCCCAGGTCACGGGCCGGTACGGGCTCGCCGGCGCGCTGTCCGCGACGCTCGCCTGCTCCGCCGCCGTGCTCGGCCCGCAGATCTCCCGGCTGGTCGACCGCTACGGCCAGCGCCGGGTGCTGCGCCCCGCCACCCTCATATCGCTGGTGGCCGCCGCCGGACTGCTGCTCTGCGTCCAGCAGAAGGCGCCGGACTGGACGCTGTTCCTGTTCACCGCCTTCATCGGCTGCGTGCCCAGCCTCGGCGCGATGACCCGCGCGCGATGGGCGAACATCTACCGCGGCGAGGCCCAGCGGCTGCACACGGCGTACTCCTGGGAGTCGATCGTCGACGAGGTGTGCTTCATCTTCGGCCCGATCATCTCCATCGGCCTGTCGACCATCTGGTTCCCCGAGGCCGGCCCGCTGCTCGCCGGCGTCTTCCTCGCCGTCGGCGTCTTCTGGCTGACCGCGCAGCGCGCCACCGAGCCCGCCCCGCACCCCCGCGGCGAGCAGAGCGGCGGCTCCGCCCTGCGCTCCCCCGGGCTCCAGGTCCTGACGCTCGCCTTCGTCGCCACCGGCGCGATCTTCGGCTCCGTCGACGTGGTCACGGTGGCCTTCGCCGACGAGCGCGGCCAGAAGGCCGCCGCGAGCCTGGTGCTCGCCGTCTACGCGCTGGGTTCCTGCCTCGCCGGCGCCGTCTTCGGCCTCCTCCACCTCAAGGGCGATCCGTCGGTGCGCTGGCTCGTGGGCGTGTGCGCGATGGCCGTGAGTATGATCCCCCTCCTACTGGCCGGGAACCTGCCGTTGCTGGCCGTGGCGCTCTTTGTCGCGGGCCTCTCCATCGCGCCGACGATGGTGACCACCATGGCCCTCGTCGAAGCGCACGTACCGCGCGCACAGCTGACCGAGGGCATGACCTGGACGGGAACCGGCCTCGCGATCGGCGTGGCGCTCGGCTCCTCGGCCGCCGGCTGGGTGGTCGACGCCTCGGGCGCGAAGGCGGGGTACGTGGTGCCCGTCGCCTCGGGTGCGCTCGCGGTCCTGGTGGCGCTCCTGGGCTACCGCCGGCTGCGCAAGCCGGTGCCGACGCGGGAGGGGCAGAGTGGGCGAGAGCAGCACGACACGGCGCTGGGGGAACAGCGGGACGACGAGCGGCACCTGGCGTAACTGGGCGGGGAACGTCACCTCCCGTCCCGTACGGGAGGTGAGCCCGGCCTCGGCCGAGGAGCTCGCCGACACGGTCCGCGCGGCGGCCGAGGACGGCCTGCGGGTGAAGACGGTCGGCACCGGCCACTCCTTCACCTCGATCGCGGCCACCGACGGGGTGCTGATCCGGCCCCATCTGCTCACCGGGATCCGCCGGATCGACCGCGAGGCGATGACCGTCACCGTGGAGTCGGGCACCCCGCTGAAGCGCCTCAACGTGGCGCTGGCCCGGGAGGGCCTGTCGCTCACGAACATGGGCGACATCATGGAGCAGACGGTCGCCGGGGCCACCTCGACGGGCACCCACGGCACCGGGCGCGACTCGGCCTCGATCGCCGCGCAGATCCGCGCGCTCGAACTGGTCACCGCCGGCGGGCGCCTGATGACCTGCTCCGCCACGGAGAACCCCGAGGTCTTCGCCGCCGCCCGGATCGGCCTCGGCGCGCTCGGGGTGATCACCGCCCTCACCTTCGCCGTGGAGCCGGTCTTCCTGCTCACCGCGCGGGAGGAGCCGATGTCCTTCGACCGGGTCACCGCGGAGTTCGACGCGCTCCACGCGGAGAACGAGCACTTCGAGTTCTACTGGTTCCCCCACACGGACAACTGCAACACCAAGCGCAACAACCGCGGTACGGGCCCCGTCGCGCCGCCCGGGAAGCTGAGCGGCTGGGTCGAGGACGAGCTGCTCTCCAACGGCGTCTTCCAGGTCGCCTGCGCCCTGGGCCGCACCGTGCCGCCGCTGATCCCGTCGATCGCCAAGGTCTCCAGCCGCGCGCTGTCGGCCCGTACGTACACCGACATCCCGTACAAGGTGTTCACCTCGCCGCGCCGGGTGCGCTTCCTGGAGATGGAATACGCGCTCCCGCGCGGGGCGGCGGTCTCGGCGCTGCGCGAGCTGAAGGCGATGGTGGAGCGCTCACCGCTGAAGGTGAGCTTCCCGGTGGAGGTGCGGACCGCGCCCGCCGATGACATCACGCTGTCGACCGCTTCGGACCGGGAGTCGGCGTACATCGCGGTGCACCTCTACAAGGGGACGCCCCACCGCGCGTACTTCACCGCGGTGGAGCGCATCATGACCGCGCACGGCGGCCGGCCGCACTGGGGCAAGGTCCACACCCGGGACGCCGCCTACTTCGAGAAGGTCTATCCGCGCTTCGCCGAGTTCACGGCGCTGCGCGACCGGCTCGACCCGGACCGGCGCTTCGGCAACGACTACCTGCGCCGGGTCCTGGGCGACTGACGCCGGCTCAGCCGGTGCCGCCGGCCGCCGGGTCCTGAGCGGTCGGCGGGACCGTGGGCGGGGTGGCCGGCGGTGTCGTCGGGGGCGGGGTGGTGGTGCCGCCGGTGGGCTCGGTCGACTGCGAGGGCGTCGGCGTGGGAGTGGGTGTGGTGTCCGGGGTGGCCGGGCTCGACGGGGTGGTGCCCGGGGTCGGGGTCCCGCCGCCCTTCTCCTCCTGGCGCCCGCCGCCGCTCGGCGTCGAGGACGGCGTGCCCGCCGGGTCCGAACGGTCCCCGCCCTTGCCGCCGCCGTCGTTGCGGACCACGGAGCCGAAGGTCGTGGTGCCCTTGGTGCCGCTGAGGTCCTGACCGGCGGTCAGCTCGTAGACGGTGATGCCGCCCATCGCCAGCAGGAAGACCGCGGCGGCGCCGACGGCGGAGCGCTTCCAGCCGCGGACCCGGGTGCCATGGGTGGTCGGCGCGCCGAACTCCTCGCTGTAAGCCTCCCGGCCGTACGCCTCGGGAAGCTGCTGCCCCTTGGGCTTCGTCGCGACGGTGGCCTCGCGCATCTGCTGGCCCGTGCGTTTGAAGACGTGCTGGAGGAGCGGGCCGCCGCAGGTGGCGATGACGCTGATCACACCGGCGCCGAGGATCGTCCCGTAGACGCCGAGCGTGGAGGCGAGCTTGGCGGCGACCACCGCCGCGACGGCACTCCCCGCGACCTGCGCCAGGCTCAGGTCGAATCGTTTCTTCTCCTCCGTGGCCGCTTCACCCGATTCCAGCCTCTCGCGCATGTCCAACCCCTGCTTGTTCATTCGTTCCACCATGCACCCAGAAGGGACAAATGCACGAAGGGATTAGTTCCGTTTCTGGCGCTTCTGTGAAGAGGGACACGCGTGCCCGGAGATCGCGGAGACTCAACTCCCGTACCGCCCGAGAAGTTGGGCGGCGCGCCGGTCCACCCCGGTGGCCCGAATGGAGTACTGTGGCGAGCCCTGGGTCCGGACTCCCCCATGGGTGTCCGGAATCGACGGAAGGGGGCCGCAGGTGGCACTCGAACCGGCGGCGCCACGGCACCGCACGGACGCCCGCGACGCAGCGTGACGACCTGTCACTCTGGGTGGCGAAAAGGCAACCGTGTCACAGCGGCGTTCCAGGGTCCAGGCCCGACACGCCGGGCAACTCGGCAGGGTTGTGGCAGGCTGCACCCGGGCAGGCCACACTCGACTAGCGGAAGCAGCGACGCACGTGACGTCGGCAGGCACCACCCGGGAGGTTCCCATGCCCGAACTGCGTGTCGTGGCCGTCTCGAACGACGGCACACGACTGGTGCTGAAGGCTGCTGACAGCACGGAGTACACGCTTCCGATCGACGAGCGGCTGCGTGCCGCCGTGCGCAACGACCGCGCGCGCCTCGGCCAGATCGAGATCGAGGTGGAGAGCCACCTCCGCCCCCGCGACATCCAGGCACGGATACGTGCGGGTGCGTCCGCGGAGGAGGTCGCACAGCTCGCCGGCATCCCCGTCGACCGGGTCCGGCGCTTCGAGGGCCCGGTGCTCGCCGAGCGCGCGTTCATGGCCGAGCGGGCCCGCAAGACCCCGGTCCGCCGTCCCGGCGAGAACACCGGACCCCAGCTCGGCGAGGCGGTGCAGGAGCGCCTGCTGCTGCGCGGCGCCGACAAGGACACCGTGCAGTGGGACTCCTGGCGCCGTGACGACGGCACCTGGGAGGTGCTGCTCGTGTACCGGGTCGCGGGCGAGGTGCACACGGCCAGCTGGACGTACGACCCGCCCCGGCGGCTCGTGCAGGCCGTGGACGACGAGGCGCGGGCGCTGATCGGCGAGACCGACGACACCCTCGCCGCGGTGCCGGAGCCGAGCTTCCCCTTCGTCCCGCGGATCGCCCGGCTGCCCCGGGACCGGCCGCTGGACCGCGCGCTCGACCGCCAGATGGAGCGGCCCGCTCCGGCGCCCGAGCCGGAGGAGGAGCGCGACTCCCTGACCAGTCTCCTGGAGGCGGTCCCGAGCTTCCGCGGCGACATGGTCGTGCCCGAGCCGGCCGACACGGAGCCGTCCGACGAGGTCGAGACCGAGGAGCCGCCGGCTCCCGCGGCCTCCGCGGGCGCGGGCTCGGCCTACGCCGACGTCCTGATGCCCCGCGCGGTGTCCGGTCACCGCGACCGGCTCACCGGCACCACCGACCGGCAGGCCGAGGCGGACGGCGTCCGGCCGGGCCGCCGCGCGGCGGTCCCGAGCTGGGACGAGATCGTCTTCGGCACCCGGCGCAAGAAGCAGGACTGACGCCTCGCGTACGGGAGAGGGGCCCGCGCCGTTCCGACGGCGCGGGCCCCTTTTCGCGTACCCGCGCGGGCGGCCGCTACCGGGGATCCGGACCCGTGGCCACCGGGCGGGCCGGGTCGGCCGACCACTCGGACCACGAGCCGGCGTAGAGCCCCGCGCGGAAGCCCGCGATCTCCAGGGCGAGCACCTCGTGGGCGCCGGAGACGCCCGAACCGCAGTACACCGCGACCTCGGGGGCCTCGGCCGCGCCCAGGGCCGTGAAGCGGGCCGTGAGGGCCGCCTCGGGCAGGAAGCGCCCGTCGGTGCCGACGTTCTCCGTGGTCGGGGCCGAGACCGCGCCCGGGATGTGCCCGCCGACCCGGTCGATGGGCTCCACGTCGCCCCGGTACCGCTCCCCCGCGCGGGCGTCCAGGAGCAGCCCGGAGCGGGCCAGGGAGGCGGCCGCGTCCGCGTCGAGCAGCCCGAGGGCACCCGGCGCGGGCGTGAAGTCGCCCTCCTCGGGCGCCGGGGTGTCCTTGGACAGCTCCCCCGTCCAGGCGGCCAGACCGCCGTCCAGGACCCGCACGTCCGGGTGGCCCGCCCAGCGCAGCAGCCACCACGCGCGGGCCGCGCCCCAGCCGAGACCGCCGTCGTAGGCGACGACCGGCCGGTCCGCCGAGACACCCGCGCGGCGCATCGCGGCGCCGAAGGCCGCGAGGTCCGGCAGCGGGTGCCGGCCGCCGCGCCCGGGCGGGCCGGCCAGCTCTGTGTCCAGGTCCACGTAGACGGCGCCGGGGAGGTGTCCTGCCTCGTACTCGGGGCGCCCGGGCGGGCCGCCGAGGGTCCAGCGGACGTCCAGGAGGACCGGGGGCACCGCCCCGGCCGACTCGCTCACGAGTTCGCTTGCGGAGATGATGGGCTTCATGGGGGCCATCCTCGCGCAGCCCGCCCCCTGAGAACGCCCCTCGCACCGATGCGCCGGGGCGCGCGGCCGGTCGCGTGGTGCAACCATCGGCACGGGACGCACGACCTGCCCGGGTGTACGACGGGCGGACGGCGGGCAGGACCCGCCGGGGAGCCGCTTCGCGGCCCGCCGGCCCCACCTCGTACGGCCACTGGCGAGGAGACGAAGACGATGACCGAGGCGACTCGGCGCACACCGGGTACACCCTGTTGGGTGAGCCTGATGGTGCATGGACTTGACGCGACGCGGGAATTCTACGGAGCGCTGTTCGACTGGGAGTTCGCACCCGGTCCGCAGCAGCTCGGCCCCTACGTGCGCGCGCTGCTCGACGGCCGGGAGGTGGCCGGCATCGGCCAGCTGCCCCCGGACCGGCATCTCCCGATCGCCTGGACCACCTATCTGGCCACCGACGACGCCGACGAGACCGCGGAGAGCATCCGCTGCTGCGGCGGCACCGTCGCGGTCGGCCCGCTGGACGCGGGCGAGGCGGGGCGCATGGTGATCTGCTCCGACCCGGCCGGCGCCGTCTTCGGCGTCTGGCAGGCCGGGGCCCATCCCGGCACCGCCACGACGGGCCCGCCCGGGACGCCCGTCTGGAACGAGCTCCTGACGTACGAGACGGGTTCGGTCGCGAAGTTCTACGGAACGATCTTCGGGTACGAGACGGAGCCCGCCGCCCCGGCCGACCTCGACCGCCTGACGCTCCGCCTCGACGGCCGCCCGGTCGCCTCCCTGCACGGCGTGGGCGCCGCCCTGCCCCGCGACCGGGGCGCGCACTGGATGACGTACTTCGAGGTCGCCGACGTGGACGCGTCGGCCCGGCTGGCCGCCGAGCTCGGCGGCCGGGTGGTGCGCCCGCCGCACGAGGGTGCGGCGGGGCGGTCGGCGGTGGTGGCCGACCCGGAGGGCGCGGTGTTCACGCTGGTGCGGTCGTCGGACGGAGGGCGGGGACCGGACGAGGCGCCTCCGGGATGACCAGGCCCTAGCGCGCCGCCGGGACGCGGAGGCCGAGCTCCGTCAGGCGGTCCGCCGGGAAGTGGTGCGCCTCGGCGTGCCGCTCCAGGTGGCGGACCGTCTCCTCGCGCAGCCCGGGGTGTGCGGTCGGGCGCATGCAGTAGCCGACCGCCCGGACCAGCGGGGCGAGGGTGGCGGGCGTGGTCCCGGGGACCCCGGGCGCGGCGCCGCTCTCCAGGTCGGGCACGAGGTGGTCGACGATGGTGAGCGGGATCCGGTTGCTGTTCTCGTACGGGGTCAGGCGCGCCAGGACGGTCTCCGTGCCCACCCGGGCGACGGGGACGCCGTAGTAGACGGCGGCGGTCAGCATCGCGGTCGAGAAACATCCCACGACGAGGTGTGGACGGCAGCGCTCGTAGAAGGTCTCGGCGAGAAGAGGACCGTCCAGGACGGTGAGGGCGACGCCCGCGCGGGCGGCCTCCTCGTGCAGCGCCCGGGAGTAGCGGGCCGGGGCGGTCGGGTGCGGTTTGAAGACGACGCCGCGGTGTCCGGCCGCCGCGGCGCCGCGCAGCATCCGCGCGTGCAGTTCCTCCTCCTCCTCGGCGGTGAGGATGCCGAGGACGGCGAGGTACTGGCCGAGCAGCAGGGCGGTCGGCGCGGCCTCGGACGCGGCCGCGAGCCGGGGGTCGTCGGCGGCGGCCTCGGCGATCTCGCGCAGCACCGCGCGGAAGGCGTCGTCGGGGACGAGCTCGGCCCCGACCCCGTACTCGGTGAGCAGCAGCGGGCGCAGTCCGGGCACCAGGTCGAGGTGGAGCACGCGGCGGACCCGGCAGGCGATGGACTGGGGCAGCTCGTCGCGGGTCGGGCCGTAGCTCATGAGCCCGTCGGCGTAGACCTGGACGGCGCTCTCGGCGAAGACGGCGGCGAGCGCCTTGGCCGGGTTGACCTGGATCGATTCGACGACGAGCTCGACGGTGGCGGTGCCCAGGCCCCAGGCGGTGCGGAAGACCCGCTGCCACAGCGGGGACTCCTCGGGGCGGGGTGCCCAGGAGCTGGGGTGGTGCGGGTGGATCGCCTCGTTCCAGTCGACGGTCCCGTCGAAGCGGGCGGCGATCCGGTCGTAGCCGGTCATCTCGTCGAGGCGCAGGGCGGTCTCGGGGATCTCCGCGTTGTTCGAGACGAGCAGCAGGCGGCGGGCGTCTCCGGGGGCGCCGAACCGCCCGGCGTCGATCGCGGCGGCGACGGTGGCGGCCCCGTACAGCGTGGACGCCTGGAAGATCTGGACGCGGTCGGTGGGCGACATGCTCAGGCGGCCTTTCCGGTGTCGCGCAGGCTCCTGAGGAGGGTGGCGCGGGGGGTGTCCATGGTCGCGAGAGTCCCGTCGAGGACCTGTCGGGGCATCCGGCGCAGGGCGTCGGTGACGTCGCGCCGGAGCCGCTTGGCCACGGCCGGCTCGTACTGGTCGGATTTGGCCATGTGGAAGGCGATCATCGCGCAATAGGTGCGGACGGCCTTCGGGAGAAAGCGTTCGGCGTCGCGGTCCTGGGAGACCTCTTCGAGGAGGAGGTCGTACGAGGGAATGAAGTCCAGCTGCCGGTTGTCGGTGATCTGGGTGAGCGACGTGGTGACTCCGCGCCGGTAGAAGACGCCGCGCAGGGAAAGTGCCGCATAGGTGCGGGCGGTGAGGTGCAGACGCCAGATCCAGAGGCGGTCCTCGGCGGTCCGCAGTTTCGTCTCGAAACGCGAGGCGCCGTTTTCGAACAGACGGGCGCTGTAAATGCCGAACGGGACGAACGGATAGTCGACCATCGTCACCATGCTGGCCGGTGCGATGCCGTCCCTGGGGTCCATGACGGTGTCGCGCGCCTTCGCCGGGGCGTAGCGGATCTGCCGGGTACGGTCGGTGGACAGGACGTGGTCGGTGCGGGCGAAGTCGCAGCCCAGCCAGTGGATCCCGGCCCGCATGGCGGCCAGGTGGCCGGGGGCGTACCAGTCGTCGCCGTCGAGGAAGGTGAGGTAGTCGCCGGTGGCCGCGTCGATTCCGGTGTTGCGTGCCTGCGCGACGCCGAGATTCGTCTCATGGCGAATGACCCTGGCCTGCGGAATTCTGCCCTTCCAGCGGTCGAGGAGATCGGGGGTCTCGTCCGTGGAATGGTCGTCGACCAGCAGAAATTCCGTGTCCGCGTCCGCGTTGTCCGCGAGACTGCGCAGGGTGTCGGGCGCATAGGGCCCGACATTGTGGAAGGGCACGACGACGGACAGCTTCGGCACTCGGGAATTCCCAACTCGCGTACTGGCGGGCAGAGCAGACAGGTTAGACAGCGCTTTTCTCGGCCGGACGAGCCTCGTGTGCACGGGCGGTGAACTCTTGCGGTCCTGCGGGTTCGCGGGTGCGGCGCCGACGCCGGTGGAGCCACGCCGTGGCCAGCAACGCGGCGAGGGCGGTCACGCCGACCGCCCCGCCGAGCTTGACGCCCGGCGGCCGGAAGGAGCAGGTCACGGAGGTGGCCCGGCCGTCGAGCGGGACGGCGACGAGGCCGAGGCGGCTGCGGGCGGGGGCGAGGGGCGCGTCGCCCGCGGCGCAGCGCCAGCCGGAGATCCTGGGCACGGCGAGGACGGCGGTGCCGGTGCTGCCGGGCGGCAGGTCTGCGGTGAGGGTGTGGCCGGTGGTGCGGACCGCGGTGGCACCGGTGGCGGTGAGCTGCCGCACGGCGGCGGCGAGGCGCTCGGGCACGAGACAGCCGACGGCCCGCGCGGGCAGCGTGGGCCGGGACCCCGCCTCGGGCTTCAGGGTCACCCGGACTTCGCCCGAGCCGGGGACCGCGCCGAGCGCCCGCATCGGGGCGAGGACCGAGGGCAGTTTCCCGGCGAAGGAGACGAAGGGGTGTCCGTCGAGAGCGGCGGTGCCCTGGTACTCGGGGGCCCAGAGCCAGACCTGGGAGCCGACGGGGCAGCGCGCGGTGAGGGTGAGGGGGGCGCCGGGGCCCTTACCGGCGCCCGTGCCCGTGCCCGTACTCGTGCCTGCGCCTGTGCCCGTGGCCGTACTCGTGCCCGTACTGATGCGGCGGACGTCCGGGACCTCGTACACGGTGTGGCCGAGGAGTCGTTCCTGGCGGGCGAAGGCGGAGTCGGCGTCCCCCTGGGACGGCGTCTCCGGGTCGGCGGGGTGGACCGTGACGAGCGGCGGTACGGGGCTGTCGGCGGCGGTCACGTCGGCCCGGGGCAGCCGGTCGACGGCGAGGGGGCCCTCGGGGACCGAGCGGACGCGGCTGCCGACGGAGAAGACCGCGTCGGTGACCGGGTTGTCGAGGCCGACCGGGTGCCGGCCCTTGGCGTAGTAGCCGAAGCCGAGCCCGGCGAGGGTGCGGGAGTACGTGTCGGAGGTGAGGCTGCTGTAGTAGTCGGCGCCCTCGCCACCGACGAGCAGGGCGTCGTTGCCGCCCGGGACCTCGCCGGGCTCGGTGCGGTGGCGCGGCCAGGCGTCCTTCTCGGCGACGGCGCGGGCCGTGTCGGTGTGCCAGGGGCCGAGCCTCGGCGCCCAGGAGACCTTGGCGAGCTGCTGCTCCTCGATGCGCTTGCCGGTCACGAGGGTCTCGCCCGCTTGGGCGGCGAGCAGGAGGAGCACCGCGAGGGTGGGCAGCAGTCGCCCGCCCCGGCGGGCGCCGAGCAGGGCCGCCGCCGCCGCGAGCACGGCGAGGGCACCGGCGGCTGCGACGGCGGGGTACGTCCAGCGGTCGATGTCCGCGCTGCCCCGGGCCGCCCACGCGGCGCCCGCGAGCAGGGCGCCGCCGCAGAGGAGCGCGGCGGGCCGGGGCAGGCCCTGGGCGGTCGACAGCCAGGCGGCGATGAGCAGCAGCCCGCACAGGACGAAGGTCTGGCGGTACGGGATGCCGTTGGGCGAGGCCCCGGCGTGCCAGAGCAGATGGGTGGGCTTCCACTGGAGGGAGAGCGCGACCAGGACGATCGCGCCCGTCCACCCGGCGCGGACGCGGGTCGCGACCGCGCGGTTGAACGGCAGGGTGAGCGCGAGCGCGAGGGCGGGTGTGCCGATGAACAGCGCCGGGGTCGCCACGCTCGCCGTGGCCGGCAGCAGGCGGGCCAGGACGTCGGTCCAGTCGGCGGGGACGAAGGCGGTGGGCGGGGTCGGGTCGGCGACCCGGGTGGCGAAGAAGATGACGACGACGAGCGGGGCGGCGAGCCCGATCCCGATGAGCACGCTGCGGGCGGCGCGGAGGAGGGCGGTGAGGCGGGGGTGGCGGGGGACGAACCCGGTGCCGTACGCCGGATCGGCCGACTCCGGATTCGTCGTCAGAAGCCGTACGGTCAGGACGACCGCCGCGCCGATCGTCGCCATGTACGCGGTGTAGAAGTTGGCGAACCAGGCCAGGGCCACCACCAGCGGCCCGAGCACCGGGCGGCGTCCGCGCCGGGCCCACTCCCCCACCAGGCACAGCAGCGGGAAGGCCGCGAGCCCGTCCAGCCACATGGGCACGGTGGCGCCGTAGTTGAAGGTCCAGCCGGAGAGCGCGTACGCGGTGCCGAGCACGGCCGCCACCGGCCAGGGGCCGCGGCGCAGGGTGAGCAGCAGGGCCGCCATGCCCGCGGCCGCGGCGGCGATCTTGGCGGCGGTGATCACGTACAGGGCGAGTTCGGGCCGGTCGGCAGGGAAGAGCAGGACGAGCAGGTCGAAGGGGCTGCTCAGGTACGTACCGAAGTCGCCGAGGAAGTTGGCGCCGAAGCCCGAGGACCAGTTGAGGAAGAGGTCGCCGTGGGTGTCGCCGAGGAGCAGCTTGCGCCAGTACACGTGGAAGGGCAGGTACTGCTGCCCGAGATCGACGATGTTGCGCGTCCGGGGGCCGAAGGGGTGGCTGCCCGCGAGCGCCCCGGCGAGGCAGAACAGCGCTCCGGTGAGGAGGGCCGCGCCGGTCGCCGCCCGGAGCCTCGGCCGGGACCGGGACGGGGCGGGCGCGGTCTCGGCGGCGGGTGGCACACTTCCTCCAGGGCGGGTTCGGCCGGGCGGGCTGATCGGCATGGAGCCGGCCGGGCTCATCGGCGTAGAGACGCATTACCGCCGAGGCGTACGACCCGCGCCCGAGCGGGAGGGGGTCCCCGGGCGCACCTCAGGTGAACAGCCGGTGCGCGTGCCGTCCCCGGCGGCGGGCCCGCTCGATGTCGGTGACGTCGCCTAACATGCGGATCCGGACATCGGGCTCGCCCGCACCCCTCGGACGGAGACACCATGAGCAGCGCCGGACGACTCGTCGTCATCGTCCTCTTCGAGGGCGTCGACCTGCTCGATGTCACCGGGCCGCCGGAGGTCTTCGCCCTGCTGCGGCGCGAGACCGACGAGTCGACGGGCTATCAGGTGCTGCTGGCCGCCGAGACGACGGGCCCGGTCACCACCTCCGCCGGGGTGCGGGTCCTCCCCGACATCACCTTCGAGGAGCTGGCCGGGCGCGCCATCGACACGCTGCTGGTGCCCGGTTCGGTCGAGACGGACGAGCGGCGGCGGGTCCGCGCCCTGGTCGATCCGGCCGTCGTGGCGTGGGTGCGGAGGCTCGCGGAGCGGACCCGGCGGGTGACGTCGGTGTGCGTCGGGGCGCACCTCCTCGCCGCCGCCGGGCTGCTGGACGGCAAGCGGGCCACCACCCACTGGTCGACGGCGGGGCAGCTCGCCGCCGAGCACCCGGAGGTCGAGGTCGACGCGGACCCGATCTTCATCCGGGACGGCGACGTGTGGACGGGCGCGGGGATCAGCTCCTGCCTCGACCTGTCGCTGGCGCTGGTGGCCGACGACTTCGGGGAGGCGGTGGCGCTGCGGGTGGCCCGGCAGCTCGTGATGTACCTGAAGCGGCCCAGCGGGCAGAGCCAGTTCAGCGTGCCGCTCGAACCGGTCTCCACGACGCGGCGGATCGAGGACCTGCGCCACCACATCACGCGCCACCTCGGCGAGCCGCTGACCCTGGCGGACCTGGCGGCGACCGCCCATGTCAGCGAGCGTCAGCTCACCCGTATCTTCAAGGCGGAGCTGGGCATGACGCCGAGCGCGTACGTGGAGTCGGCGCGGGTCGAGCGGGCGCGCCACCAACTGGAATCCACCGACGCCACGCTCGAACGGATCACGACGCTGTGCGGGTTCGGCACGACGGACACGCTGATCCGGGCGTTCCGCCGCCGTCTTGACACGACGCCGATGGAGTACCGGCGCCGGTTCCGCGCCGTGCCCGGCGGAGGCGCCGTCACCGGTGCCGGGCCCGCGCCTGTCCCCGCACCCGCCTCCGCCCCGGCCGGGGAATGAGCGGCGGGCGCGGTCAGCCCTGCGGGACCGGCAGGACGTCCGGGGAGAGCGCGGCGGCGCGGGCGGACGCGGCCGTCATCCGGCGGCGGTGGTGGCGGCGGCACAGTACCTCGTAGCCGACCTGGTCCCCCGCGTTGACGTCGCCGACCACGACCTGCGCGCCCTCGACGACCATCTCGCCGCCGACGGTGCGCGCGTTGTGGGTGGCGCGGGCGCCGCACCAGCAGAGGGCCTCGACCTGGAGGACCTCGACCCGGTCGGCGAGCTCGACGAGCCGCTGGGAGCCGGGGAAGAGCTTGGAGCGGAAGTCGGTGGTGATGCCGAAGGCGAAGACGTCGAGTTCGAGGTCGTCGACGACCCGGGCGAGCTGGTCGATCTGCTCGGGCGCGAGGAACTGCGCCTCGTCGGCGATGACGTAGTCGCAGCGCCCGCCCTTGGACAGGTGGGCGACGAGGTACGCGTAGAAGTCGAAGCCCTCGGCCGCCTCGACGGCGTCGGTGACCAGGCCGAGCCGCGAGGACAGCTTGCCCTCGCCGGCCCGGTCGTCCCGGGTGAAGATCATGCCCTGGAGCCCGCGCGCGGACCGGTTGTGTTCGATCTGAAGAGCGAGGGTGCTCTTTCCGCAGTCCATCGTTCCGGAGAAGAACACCAGCTCGGGCATGGGAGGTCGGGGACCTTTCGGGTCAGGGGCGACGGAGGGCGTACGGGTGGTCGGGGGCGGGTCGGGCGTGGTGCGGGCGGCGCGCCGCGGCCTCAGGAGCGTACTTCGAGCAGCGGCACGAATTGCTCCGCGGCGGTCATCGAACCGTGCATCCCCACCATGGCGGACTCGTTCGGCTCGTTGACGGAGGCCGTGATGGCGAGGTCGTCCTGGGCCGCGGCGACCACGTCGCCGATGCGCCCGTACACCCGCTCGTCGACCCGGTCGCCGAACCAGCCGAGCTCGATGGCCTCGTCGCGGCCCGCCACCCAGAAGCGGTCGCCGAGGACCTCGCGCCAGCAGGTGAGGACGTCGGACTCGGCGCCCGGGACGGCGTACACGTGCCGGGCGCGGCCCTCGCCGCCGAGGAGGGCGACGCCGGCGCGCAGCTCCCAGTCCTCGTCGAAGTCGATGCGGTGGTCCTCGTCGAACGGAATGTCCACCATGCCGTGGTCGGCGGTGACGTAGAGCGCGGCGCGCGGCGGAAGCTGCTCGGCCAGGCGCCGCACGAGACGGTCGACGAACATCAGCTGGCCGCGCCAGGCGTCGGAGTCCATGCCGAAGCGGTGCCCGGCGCCGTCGAGCTCGCTGTAGTACGTGTAGACCAGCGAGCGGTCGCCCGCGGCGAGCTGCTCGGCCGCGAAGTCCATCCGCTCGTCGCCGGACAGGCGCCCGTGGAACGTTCCGCCACTCAGCGCGATCTTGGTGAGCGGGGTGTCCTGAAACATCGGGGAGGAGACCTGGGCGGTGTGGATCCCGGCCTCGTGGGCGAGCTGGAAGACCGTGGGGTACGGCTGCCAGGCGCGCGGCGAGGTCCAGGGCTTCCAGCGGAGCTGGTTCATCAGCTCGCCCGTCGCGGGGTTGCGCACGGTGTAGCCGGGGAGTCCGTGGACGCCCGGGGCGAGGCCGGTACCGACCGAGGCGAGCGAGGTGGCGGTGGTGGCCGGGAAGCCCGCGGTCAGCGGACGGCCGGTGCCGCCGCGGGAGCCGGCGAGCAGCGAGGTCAGGTACGGGGCCTCGTCGGGGTGGGCCTTGATCTGCTCCCAGCCGAGCCCGTCGATGAGGAAGACGCAGTTGCGGTCGGCGGGGGCGAGCTCCGCTATCCGGGCCTCGAAGCCGGGCACACCCTGGCCGACCACGAGCGTCGGGAGCAGGTCGCCGAGGGAACCGCTGCCGTACTCGGGGAGCGGCGCGGTGGCCGGGTCGAGCGGGACCGGGTCGTCCGGCCAGCCCTGGGCCATGGCGGCGGGCTGGGCCATCAGCGGGTCACCGAGGCGGTGTCCGCGGTGGCCTCGGAGAGCGCCTGCGCGAAGGCGAGGGTCTGGCGGACGGTGTCCGGTCCGTCGCCGGCGTCGCTGACCCGGAGGCTGAGGTCGTCGGCGGTGGAGTTGCCGGTGTAGCCGTGGTCGGCGTCGCAGTTCGGGTCGCCGCAGGCGGCGGGCTCCAGGTCGATCCGGGAGACGGCGCCCCAGCCGATGGTGAGGACGACCTCGCGGGGCAGGGTGCCCGGGGTGTACGACTCCGGGTTGGCGACGACGCGGCTGACGACGATGGACGAGATCCGGTCGAGCTTCACGGACTCGGTGGACGTCGTGGCGTACGGCGTCGGGGAGCTGGTGTCGGCGGCCTGCTCGTCGGTGTGGCTGACGATGAAGCGGTGGGCCGTCAGGACGAGGACGGTGACGTGGCGGCGGACCTCGTTCGCGTCGAAGGTGGTCTCCTGGTGGACCACGTACGACGAGACCGCCTCGCCGCCGACGGCGGCCTCCACCGCCTCGGCCACGAGGGCCGGGTAATAGCCGCTGCGCTCGATCGCCGCGCGCAGCCCCTGGGTCGTCGTACCGGTCTTCGCCATGGACTCCATCCTAATCCGTGCACAAGGACGGCTTGGCCGGTTGTGCGCGGGGTCGGGGCCGTTCGTGAGCGCCGGGGATGTGACATCGGACTCGCCGGGGGGAGTCGCGGCATCGCCGGTGTCGGCGGTGGCGGCTGTGTCTGCGGTGCCGCCGGTGTCGGCGGTGGCAGCTGTGGCGTCGGTGCCGCCGGCGTCGGCTGCGTCGGCTGCGTCGGCGTCGGTCACTGGTAGCTCGGGAGGTGGCGGGGGCCGAGGTCGGTCCGGGGCGGGGGCGGCGCGAGGCGGACGGTGGCGCCCAGCACCGAGAGGCCGCGCGGGGCGACGACGACCGGTTCGAGGGAGAGGGCTACGACCTCGGGGTGGTCGTCGACCAGGCGGGAGACCCGCAGCAGCAGCTCTTCGAGGGCGGGGGTGTCGACGGGGGCGGCGCCCCGCCAGCCGAAGAGGAGCGGGGCGGTGCGGATGGAGCGGACGAGCTCGGCGGCGTCCCGGTCGGTGGCGGGAACCAGCCGGTGGGACATGTCGCCGAGGAGCTCGGAGGCGGCTCCGGCGAGGCCGAAGGAGAGAACGGCGCCGACGGCCGGGTCGATGGCCGCGCGGACCACGGTGTCGACCCCGCGCGGGGCCATCGCCTGGACGACCGGCTGGAGCTCCTCGGGCTTGCCGAGCGCCTCGGTGAGCTCGGCGTACGCGGTGCGGAGCTGCTCCTCGGTGGCCAGGTCGAGCCGGACTCCGCCGAGGTCCGGGCGGTGGCGCAGGTGCGGGGCCGTGGTCTTGAGGGCGACGGGGAAACCGAGCCTGGCGGCTGCGCGGACGGCCTCGTCCGGGGTGGGCGCGGCAAAGGTGGGCGGGACCTGGATCCCGTACCGCCCGAGAAGCTCCCTGGTCCCCTCGGCGTCGAGCGTCACCCCGCGCGGGTCGCCGCCGTCGGTGGCGAGCGCCCGCGCGATGAGGCCGGCCGCCCCGCTCTCGTCGATGCCGTCGAACTCGGGCACCCGCCCGGGCTCGGCCGCCGCCTGCCGCCGCCACTGCGCGTACCGCACGGCCTCGGCGAGCGCCCGTACGGCCCGCTCGGCGGCGGGGTAGGCGGGGATGGGACGGACGACGGGCACGCCGGGGGGCGGGGTCTCCGGATCGGACGCGGAGGGATGCCCGGCTGCGGGCGCAGAAGCGGGAGCGGGAGCGGGAGCAGTAGCAGGGGCAGGAACGGAAGGAGCGGGAGCTGGAGCGAGCCGGGAGGGAGTGGACCTGCCGGCCTCGCCGGTACGCCCGGCCCCGCCCGTACGCTCGCCCGCCGCCGGGCGGGTGCGGGTCGCCGCGGCGAGGGCGTCCGCGAGGGTGCCCATCTCGACGTGGACGACGACGACCGGCTTGGCCGTGCCCCGCGCGTCCTCGACGGCGGAGCGGAGGGCGGCGGCCAGGACCTCGCCGTCGCCGGACTCGGTCGCCCCGTTCTCCCCGACCCAGGGGATCGCGGTGACGACCACGGCGTCGCAGGCGTCGTCCGCGAGGGCGGCGGCGAGCGCGGTGCGGAAGTCGGCGGGGGTGGCCCCGGTGGTCAGGTCGAGGGGGCGCAGCGGGCGCAGGCCCTCGGTGAGGCAGGCGTCGTAGGTGAGCAGCCCCAGCGACTCGGAGTTGCCGAGGATGGCGACGCGGGGGCCGGCCGGGAGGGGCTGGTCCGCGAGGAGGAGGCCCGCGTCGACGAGCTCGGTGACGGTGTCCACGCGGATGACGCCGGCCTGCCGCAGCAGGGCGGAGACCGTGGCGTGCGGGATGCGGGTGACGGGGACCCGGTGGCCGGGCGGGGCGCTGCCGCTGTGCCGGGCGCCCTTGACGACGACGACCGGCTTGACGGCGGCGGTGCGGCGGGCGAGCCGGGTGAACTTCCGGGGGTTTCCGATCGACTCCAGGTAGAGGAGGACGACGTCGGTCGCGGGGTCGTCGTACCAGTGCTGGAGGAGGTCGTTGCCGGAGACGTCCGCCCGGTTCCCGGCGGAGATGAAGGAGGAGAGCCCGGCGCCGCGCCGGTGCAGTCCGGCGAGCAGGGCGATGCCGATGGCGCCGGACTGGGTGAACAGCCCGACGCGCCCGGCGGCCGGCATCTGGGGGGCCAGCGAGGCGTTCAGCCGGACGGACTCGGCCGTATTGATGATCCCGAAGGCGTTGGGCCCGATGATCCGCATCCCGTACGAGCGGGCCTGCCGCACCAGCGCGCGCTGGCGCTCGCGGCCCTCGGGCCCGCTCTCCGCGTAGCCGGCCGAGAGCACGACCAGGCCCCGCACGCCGTGCTCCCCGCAGGCGGCGACGACCTCGGGGACGCGCTCCGCGGGCACGGCCACGACGGCGAGGTCGACGTCCTCGCCGATGTCGGCGACGCCCCGGAAGGCGGGGACGCCCTCCAACTCGTGCGGCCCGTCCCCCAGGGCGCTGTTCACGGCGTGGACCCGGCCGGTGTAACCGGCGTCCAGGAGGTTGCGCAGCACGGCCCTGCCGACCCCTCCGGGGGTGCGGCCCACGCCGATGACGGCGACGGAGCCGGGGGTGAGGAGCCGCTGCACGGAGCGGGCCTCGGCGCGCTGCTCGCGGGCGCGCTGGACGGCGAGCGAGCGGTCGGTGGGCTCCAGGTCGAGGTGGAGGCGGACGGAGCCGTCCTCGAAGCTGCGCTTCTGGGTGTAGCCGGCGTCCGTGAACACCTTGATCATCTTGGTGTTCGCGGGCAGCACCTCGGCGACGAACCGGCGGATGCCCCGCTCCCGCGCGACCGCCGCGATGTGTTCGAGGAGCGCGGAGGCGACGCCCCGCCCCTGGTGGGCGTCCTGGACGAGGAAGGCGACCTCGGCCTCGTCGGCGGGGGCGGAGGCGGGGCGCCCCAGGGGGTTGATCCGGTCGTAGCGCACGGTGGCGATGAAGTCCCCGCCGACCGTGGCGGCGAGTCCCACGCGGTCCACGAAGTCGTGGTGGGTGAAGCGGTGCACGTCCTTGGCGGAGAGCCGGGGGTAGGGCGCGAAGAAGCGGTAGTACTTCGATTCGTCCGAGACCTGCTCGTAGAAGCTGACCAGCCGCTCGGCGTCGTCGGCGGTGATCGGGCGGATGCGCGCGGTGCCGCCGTCACGGAGGACCACGTCGGCTTCCCAGTGGTCGGGGTACGCGTGCTCCGGCTGTTCGGACTGTTCCGACGCGCTCTGCATGGGGCAAGACTACGACCGGGGTCCGACAGCGGCACCGGTCGCGCGGTGGGTGCCCGCCGTGCAAGGTAGGGAGGGCCTAAAGGCCGCCGACATCGGGCCGAAGGTCGGCACGAGCATCTCGCCTCCCGTGAGAGACTGGTCTAGACAACCGCTGAAAGTTGAAGGGCAACCACCATGGCTGAGCGCCGCGTCAACGTCGGCTGGGCCGAGGGCCTGCACGCCCGCCCCGCCTCCATCTTCGTCCGTGCCGCCACGGCCGCCGGCGTCCCCGTGACGATCGCCAAGGCTGACGGCAACCCGGTCAACGCCGCGTCCATGCTCGCGGTGCTCGGCCTGGGTGCCCAGGGCGGCGAGGAGATCGTGCTCGCTTCGGACGCCGAAGGCGCCGAGGCCGCGCTCGACCGCCTCGCGAAGCTGGTCGCCGAGGGTCTCGAGGAGCTTCCCGAGACCGTCTGATCCGTCTCCTCCCCGACGACGGATCACCAAGGGCCGTACTCGCCGGAATTCCGGCCGGTACGGTCCTTTCCGCTTCCCTGGAGTATTTTCCCACGGGCATTCCGCAGGCATTACGCAAGTCACCCTATTCGGCGGCACGAATTAGAGCGACCGCCGGAAATCCACTCCCCCTTGTATACGGCGCCCGCGTTAATTCCGCGGCCCCGCCGTGTTGACGACGTGTTGCGAAACCCTCACACGGGGGCGCTCCGGCCGCCGCGGCCGGTGCAGCGGAAGGGCGCGCTCCACGTGCAGCGCGGTCAGCGCGCGGGCCCTTTCCGCGTCCCCGCGCGCGACGGCGTCGACGATCGCCCCGTGCTCGGCCCACGCCTCCACGGGCCGGGTGGCCGGCTCGACCGCGTACATCCAGGCGATCTTGTGGCGCAGCTGGGTGAGGAGCGCGGTGAGCGGCGGGCTGCCGGACGCCTGGGCGAGCGTCTCGTGGAACCAGGAGCCGAGCGCGCGCAGGTCCTCCCCCTGGCCGCGCCTGGCCCGCTCCTGCCCCAGCCTGACCAGCCCGCGCAGCACCTTGAGGTGCGCGTCCGAGCGGCGCTGGGCGGCCCTGGCGGCTCCCAGCGGCTCCAGCAGGGTCCGTACGTCGAGCAGGTCCGCCGCCTCCTGGTCGGTGGGCTCGGCGACATGCGCGCCCGCGTGCCGCCGGGTGACCACGAAGCCCTCGGACTCCAGCGTGCGCAGCGCCTCGCGGACCGGGACGCGGGAGACCCCGTAGCGGCGCGCGAGCTGCTCCTCCGTCAGGCGGGCACCTCGCGCGAAGACGCCGGAGACGATGTCGTCCCGGATCGCCGTGCATACCGAGCGCGCGGGAACACGCATGTCCGACCTCCGTATGTGATCCGCTATTCGATCCGCTTCGAGCCTCTTCGATCCGCCCCTGCGACTCTATTGCAGGACGCCGGAATTTCCGATGCCACCCGATAATACGGAAACAAAAAAGAAGCCCCGGCTCGTTCGAGCCGGGACTTCTTCACAGAACGCACACGTCAGACGTGGACCCCGCGGGCACGCAGGTAGGAGACCGGGTTGACGTCCGATCCGTACTCGGCGCTCGTACGGGCCTCGAAGTGGAGGTGCGGGCCGGTCGAGTTGCCGGAGGACCCGGAGACGCCGATCTGGTCGCCGGGGGTGACCGTCTGGCCGACGGCGACGCCGATGGAGGCGAGGTGGCCGTACTGGGTGAACGTGCCGTCGTTCATCCGGATGACGATGTTGTTGCCGTACGCGCCGCCCCAGCCGGCCTCGACGACGGTGCCGGAGCCGACGGAGACGACCTTGCTGCCATAGGCGGCGTGGAAGTCGATGCCGGAGTGGCTGCCGGAGGACCAGAGCGAGCCGCCGGTCTTGTAGCCGGTGCTCACGTACGTGCCGGCGACGGGGAGCTGGAAGGAGTTCAGGCGCTTGCGCTCGGCCTCGCGGGCGGCGCGGGCCTCGGCCGCGCGGGCCTCCTTGGCGCGGGCCTCGGCCTTGCGCTTGGCCTCGGCGGCGGCCTTGACCCGGGCGGCGGCCTCGACGGCCTCCTTCTCCTGGGCATCGGCCTGGGCGTCGACGCGCTCGGCGATGGACTCGGCGGTGATCACCTGGGTGAGGCCGGTGTCCTCCGGAGAGGCGGGCTCCGCGTCGGCGGCGAACACCGGGGAGGCCAGGGTGCCGATGACGCCGGTCGTCGCGAGGGTCGCCACACCGGCGATGCCCACGGAGCGGCGCGCCATGCGGCTCGGACCACGATGCTTCCCGGTGGCACGGGTGAACGCCATGTAGTGGCTGATCCTTTCCTTCCCTCTCGCCTACCGGGTTAGCTGACGGGTTCGGAGCAGGAAGGTCTCCTACGGGCCCCTCCGCTCACCGAGCGAAGGCGTCCGATTCACCCCAGGGACTGCGATGGGTCCCCGGCTCCCCAGGCTCGCGCCTTACGGGGACTCGGCGATGACTGTCCGTTGCCGCGAATGCGGCGTCGTACAACGGCCGGACAGCCGGATCGACGCTAGGCCGATCTTCGGTCAATCGCCAAACAGACACGCTCTTTTGTAAGACATGCCACAGGGCAGAAGATCACACGCACGACAATACGGACAAAAAGGAGAACCCCGACGAACCAGGTCGTCGGGGTCTCCTCGTCCGCGTGACAGCGGCTCAATCAGCCGGTCACGACCGTCACTTCGCCGATGCCCAGGGCGCGCACCGGCTCCTCGATCTGCGCCGCGTCGCCGACGAGCACGGTCACGAGCCGGTCCACCGGGAAGGCGTTGACCACGGCCGCGGTCGCCTCCACCGTGCCGGTCTCGGCCAGCCGCGCGTACAACTGCGCCTGGTAGTCGTCCGCGAGGTGCTGCTCGACCTGGTCGGCGAGGGTGCCCGCGACGGAGGCGGCCGTCTCGTACTTGAGCGGGGCCACCCCCACCAGGTTCTGCACGGCCACGTCGCGCTCGGCGTCCGTCAGGCCCTCGGCGGCGAGGGTGCGCAGCACCTTCCACAGGTCGTCAAGTGCCGGGCCCGTGTTGGGGGTGTCCACCGAGCCGCTGATGGCGAGCAGCGAGACCCCGTGCCCCGCGTCGTCGGAGCGCAGCACCTGGCCGAAGGCGCGCACGCCGTACGTGTAGCCCTTCTCCTCGCGCAGGACGCGGTCCAGGCGCGAGGTGAGGGTGCCGCCGAGGCAGTACGTGCCGAGCACCTGGGCCGGCCACACGCGGTCGTGGCGGTCGGGGCCGACGCGGCCGAGGAGCAGCTGCGTCTGGACGGCGCCGGGGCGGTCCACGATGACGACCCGGCCGGTGTCGTCGGCCGTGACGGCCGGCATGGGGCGCCGGGTGCCGGCGTCGCCCGTCCAGGCGCCCAGCGTCTCCGCGAGCACCTTGTCGACGTCCACGTCCGTGAGGTCGCCGACGATGACGGCGGTGGCCGTGGCGGGCCGCACATGCGCGTCGAAGAAGGCGCGGACGGCGGTGGCGTCGATCGCCGCGACGGTCTCCTCGGTGCCCTGGCGCGGCCGGGACACGCGCGCGGAGGCCGGGAACAGCTCCTTGGAGAGCTGCTTGGCCGCGCGGCGGGCCGGGTTGGCCGACTCGTGCGGGATCTCGTCGAGCCGGTTGTTCACCAGCCGCTCGATCTCGGTCTCCAGGAACGCCGGGGAGATCAGCGCCTCCGAGAGCAGGCCGAGCGCCTTGGGCAGCCGGGAGACCGGGACCTCCAGGGAGACCCGTACGCCCGGGTGGTCGGCCGCCGCGTCCAGGGTGGCGCCGCAGCGCTCCAGCTCGGCGGCGAACTCCTCGGCGGTGTGCTGGTCGGTGCCCTCGGACAGGGCGCGGGCCATGATCGTGGCCACGCCGTCCAGGCCCTCGGGCTCGGCGTCCAGGGGGGCGTCGAGGGAGATCTCGACGGCCACCACCTGCTGGCCGGGGCGGTGGCACCGCAGCACCGTCAGCCCGTTGTCCAGGGCGCCGCGCTCCGGGGCCGGGAAGGCCCAGGGCTTGGCCTGGCCCGGCTGGGGCTGGGGGTGGAACGTCATGTTCGTCAAAGACGCGGCCGTGTCGGTCACTGGTCCGCTCCCTCTTCCTCGTCGCTCTCGCTGTCGCCGTCGGCGCCCACCGGCTCGTAGACCAGCGCCGCGCGGTTGTCCGGGCGCAGCGTGGCCTTGGCGACCTCCTGCACCTCCTCGGCGCTGATGTCGAGGACCCGGTGCACCGCGGTCAGGGCGAGCTGGGGGTCACCGAACAGCACCGCGTACCGGCACAGTTCGTCGGCGCGGCCGGCGACCGTGCCCAGCCGGTCCAGCCACTCGCGCTCCAACTGGGCCTGCGCGCGCTCCATCTCCTCGGGTGTCGGGCCCTCGGCGGCGAAGCGGGCCAGCTCGTCGTCGACGGCCGACTCGATCTGGGGCACCTCGACGCCGCCGGACGCCTTCACGTCCAGCCAGCCGAGCGAGGGCGCGCCGGCCAGCCGCAGCAGGCCGAAGCCGGCGGCGACGGCGGTGCGGTCGCGGCGGACCAGCCGGTTGTGCAGGCGGGAGGACTCGCCGCCGCCGAGGATCGTCAGCGCCAGGTCGGCGGCGTCGCACGCGCGGGTGCCGTCGTGCGGCAGCCGGTAGGCGGCCATCAGCGCGCGGGCCGGGACCTCCTCCTCGAGGACCTCGCGCAGCTGCTCGCCGATGACCTCGGGGAGCTCGCCGGAGCGCGGCGCGGGCTTGCCGTCGTGGCCGGGGATCGAGCCGAAGTACTTCTCGACCCAGGCGAGCGTCTGCTCCGGGTCGATGTCGCCGACGACCGAGAGGACCGCGTTGTTCGGCGCGTAGTACGTGCGGAAGAAGTTCCGCGCGTCCTCCAGGGTGGCCGCGTCCAGGTCGGCCATGGAGCCGATGGGCGTGTGGTGGTACGGGTGGCCCTCGGGGTAGGCGAGGGCGGTGAGGCGCTCGAAGGCGGTGCCGTACGGCACGTTGTCGTAGCGCTGGCGGCGCTCGTTCTTGACGACGTCGCGCTGGTTCTCCATCGACTCGTCGTCGAGGGCGGCCAGCAGCGAGCCCATGCGGTCGGCCTCCAGCCAGAGCGCGAGCTCCAGCTGGTGGGCCGGCATGGTCTCGAAGTAGTTGGTGCGCTCGAAACTGGTGGTGCCGTTGAGGGAGCCGCCGGCGCCCTGCACCAGCTCGAAGTGGCCGTTGCCGTGGACCTGCTTCGAGCCCTGGAACATCAGGTGCTCGAAGAGGTGGGCGAGGCCGGTGCGGCCCGCGACCTCGTGACGCGAGCCGACGTCGTACCAGAGGCAGACCGCGGCGACCGGGGTCAGGTGGTCCTCCGAGAGCACCACGCGCAGGCCGTTGGCCAGCCGGTGCTCGGTCGCTGTCAGGCCGCCGGAGCCGGCCTCGGCCGTGGCCGTGTGACCCATGGGCATGTACGTCCCTTCGATCGCGATGTGAAGTCCTGCCACTGTATGCAAGCGCGCCGACACCTGGCGAAGTTCCCGTCCCCCGCCGACGTCCCTCTTCCGGGTCGCGGAGGGGCGCGACGGTGACCCCGAGGGCCGTCAGGCACGGGTCGCGGTGCCGGTTGTCAGCGGGACGGTCCACAATGGTCCGCGTCAGATCAACCTTGTTGGTGAAGGAGCCGCAGCCGCGATGGCCCGCCGCAGCACGAAGACACCGCCGCCGGACGACGCGTTCGAGGAGCGAATCCTCGACATCGACGTCGTCGACGAGATGCAGGGCTCCTTCCTCGAGTACGCGTACTCGGTGATCTACTCGCGCGCGCTGCCCGACGCCCGCGACGGCATGAAGCCCGTGCAGCGCCGCATCGTCTACCAGATGAGCGAGATGGGTCTGCGTCCCGAGCGCGGATTCGTCAAGTGCGCCCGTGTCGTCGGCGAGGTCATGGGCAAGCTGCACCCGCACGGCGACGCGTCGATCTACGACGCGATGGTGCGCATGGCGCAGCCCTTCTCCATGCGCCTCCCGCTGGTCGACGGCCACGGCAACTTCGGCTCCCTCGGCAACGACGACCCGCCGGCCGCCATGCGGTACACGGAGTCGCGGATGGCGCCGGCCGCGCTCCTGATGACGGAGTCCATCGACGAGGACACCGTCGACTTCGCGCCGAACTACGACGGCCAGGAGCAGGAGCCGGTCGCGCTCCCCGCCGCCTATCCGAACCTGCTGGTCAACGGCGCCTCCG
This sequence comes from Streptomyces sp. NPDC048659, assembly GCF_040650575.1. Lineage (NCBI taxonomy): Bacteria > Bacillati > Actinomycetota > Actinomycetes > Kitasatosporales > Streptomycetaceae > Streptomyces > Streptomyces sp. NPDC048659. The sequence continues at coordinate 35,073 of NZ_JBEZHM010000036.1, forward strand.
GCATCGCGGTCGGCATGGCGACCAACATGCCCCCGCACAACCTGGGCGAGGTCATCGCGGCGGCCCGCCACCTGATCCGGCATCCGAACGCGGACCTGGAGGCGCTGATGCGCTTCGTGCCGGGTCCCGACCTGCCGACCGGCGGCCGGATCGTCGGCCTCTCCGGCGTCAAGGACGCGTACGCCACGGGCCGCGGCACGTTCAAGATCCGCGCGACCACGAGCGTGGAGACCGTGACGGCCCGCCGCAAGGGCATCATCGTCACCGAACTGCCCTTCAGCGTCGGCCCGGAGAAGGTGATCTCCAAGATCAAGGACCTGGTCGGCTCCAAGAAGCTCCAGGGCATCGCCGACGTCAAGGACCTCACCGACCGCAACCACGGCCTGCGCCTGGTCATCGAGATCAAGAACGGCTTCGTACCGGAGGCGGTCCTGGAGCAGCTGTACAAGCTGACTCCCATGGAGGAGTCCTTCGGCATCAACAACGTGGCCCTGGTCGACGGCCAGCCGCTCACGCTCGGCCTCAAGGAGCTCCTGGAGGTCTACCTCGACCACCGCTTCGAGGTGGTCCGGCGCCGCTCCGAGTTCCGCCGCGGCAAGAAGCGCGACCGGCTGCACCTGGTGGAGGGGCTGCTCGTCGCGCTCCTCGACATCGACGAGGTCATCCGGCTGATCCGGGAGAGCGAGAACTCCGCGCAGGCCAAGGAGCGCCTGATGGAGCGCTTCTCCCTGAGCGAGGTCCAGACGCAGTACATCCTGGACACCCCGCTGCGCCGGCTCACCAAGTTCGACCGGCTGGAGCTGGAGACCGAGCGCGACCGGCTCACCGGTGAGATCGACGAGCTGACCGGGATCCTGGACTCCGACTCCGAGCTGCGCAAGCTGGTCTCGGCGGAGCTGGCGGCGGTCGCCAAGAAGTTCGCCACCGACCGGCGCACGGTCCTGCTGGAGTCGGCGGGCGCCCCCGTCGCCGCCGTGGCCCTGGAGGTCGCGGACGACCCCTGCCGGGTGCTGCTGTCCTCCACGGGCCTGCTCGCCCGCACGGCGACGGCGGAGGTGCCGCCCGCCGATCCGGACGGCAAGCGCGTCAAGCACGACGCCGTCGTCTCCTCGGTCGCGGCCACCCAGCGTGGTGACGTCGGGGCGGTGACCTCGACCGGCCGGCTGCTGAGAATCGCCGTGATCGACCTCCCACAGCTCCCCGACACGGCCACCGCGCCGAACCTGTCGGGTGGCGCGCCGCTGACCGAGTTCCTCTCCCTGGAGACGGACGAGACGGTGATCTGCCTCACCACGCTGGCCGAGACCTCGCCGGGCCTCGCGATCGGCACGCTGCAGGGCGTGGTCAAGCGCGTGGTGCCGGACTACCCGTCCAACAAGGACGAGCTGGAGGTCATCGCCCTCAAGGACGGCGACCGGATCGTCGGCGCGACGGAGCTGCGGACCGGCGAGGAGGACCTGGTCTTCATCACCTCCGACGCCCAGTTGCTGCGCTACCCGGCCGCACAGGTCCGGCCCCAGGGCCGGCCCGCGGGCGGCATGGCCGGCGTCAAGCTGACCCCGGGCGCCGAGGTCATCTCCTTCACGGCCGTCGATCCGGCGGCGGACGCGGTGGTGTTCACGGTCGCGGGCTCCACGGGCACGCTGGACGCCTCGGCCGGCACATCGGCGAAGCTGACCCCGTTCGACCAGTACCCGCGCAAGGGCCGGGCGACCGGCGGCGTGCGCTGCCAGCGCTTCCTGAAGGGCGAGGACGTCCTGATCCTGGCCTGGGCGGGCGCCGTCCCGGCCCACGCGGCGCAGAAGAACGGCACCCCGTCCCAGCTCCCGGACCCCGACCCGCGCCGCGACGGCTCGGGCACCCCGCTGGCGCAGCCGGTGGACATCGTGGCGGGCCCGATCGGCTAGCCCGTACCCGGTCCCCCGGAAAGCCCTCCGCCCCGCGCGCACCCGCGCGGGGCGGAGGGCTTTCGGGTGTACGGGCGGCGGCGCCTCAGGGGGCCCCGGCGGGGGCGTAGACGGCCTCGATCCCGGCGACGATCAGGCGCAGGCCCTCCTCGAAGCCGTTGTCGTAGTCGGCGAAGAGCTCCGGTCCGGCCGCCGCCGCGAGCGGGTAGCCGGCGAGCCGCTCCGCGCGCGCCTCCAGGTCGAAGCCCTCCCGGCGCTCGCCGGGCACCGGCTCGGTGCCCTGCTCCTCGGTGACGAACCCAAGGGTGTACATGTACGCCGTGGTGCTGGCCCGGACGGCCTGGTGCAGCGAGAAGCCCGCGTCGACGAGCGAGCCCAGCTGGAGCTCCATGTCGGCGGCGAAGTCGGTGCCGGTGAAGCGGGCGCCGCTGTAGACCTTGGCGCCGTCGCGGTAGCGCAGCAGCCCGGCCCGCAGGCCCCGGTTGGCCGCGAGGATCCGCTCCTGCCAGGTGAGCTCTCCGGCCGGGCGTGAAGCGGGGTCCTCGACCATCCGCCGGTACATCACGGTCGCCATCTCGTCGAGCAGCGCCTGCTTGTTCTTGAAGTGCCAGTAGAGCGCGGGTGCCTGGACGTTCAGCTCCTGGGCGATCGCGCGCAGCGTCAGCCCGTCGAGGCCCCGTTCGTTCAGCAGGCTCAGCGCGGTCTCCGCGACCGATGCGGGGTCGAGCCGGGTCGTCTTCTTCGTCGCCACCCGGTCACGGTATCCCCTTGACACCTTAACGCCGTTAAGGGGATCCTCTGATCAGCGGAACTTAACGCCGTTAAGGATTCCGGGAGTGGAGGCAGCGCATGGAGACCACCGAGGTCGTCGAGACGGACGTCGTCATCGCCGGGGCGGGACCCACCGGTCTTGTGCTCGCCGTCGACCTGGCCAGACAGGGCGTGCGGGCCCTGCTCCTGGAGAAGGCGGACCGGCTCTTCCCCGGTTCGCGCGGCAAGGGGATCCAGCCCCGCAGCCTGGAGGTGCTCGACGACCTCGGGGCCCTGCCCGGGATCCTGGCCGCGGGCGCGCCCTATCCCCTGATGCGCGCCTGGGAGGGCGCCGAGCGGCAGGGCGAGTGGGACATGATGGCCCGCTCCGAGCCGACCGAGCGGGTGCCGTACGCGAACACCCTGCTCGTCCCGCAGTCCCGCACCCAGGAGGTGCTGTACGGACGCCTCCGCGAGCTCGGCGGCGAGGTGGCGTTCGGCACCGCGCTCACCGCCTTCCGCCAGGACGAGGACGGGGTCGAGGCCGAGCTCTCCACCGGCGGGCGGGTGCGGGCCCGCTATCTCGTGGCGGCCGACGGCGGACGCTCGACGGTGCGGCGGGCACTCGGCATCGGCATGACGGGCGAGACCGTGGACCCTCGGCCGATGCTGGTCGCGGACCTCCGGCTCGCCCCGGGCACGCTCGCGGACCGGGACCACTGGCATGTGTGGCCGAAGGCGCCGGGCGGGGCCGTGGCCCTGTGCCCGCTGCCGGGAGGCGAGCAGTTCCAGCTCACCGCCGCCTTCGAGGACGAGGAAGACACCGTGGGCACCGGCCCCGAGGCGGTGCGCGCGCTTCTCGCCGACCGCACGCCGCTGCGGGCGGCGGACGTCCTGGAGGTGCTGTGGGCCTCCGGCTTCCGCGCCCGCGCGGCGATGGCGGACCGCTTCCGCGACGGCCGGGTGTTCCTGGCGGGCGACGCGGCCCATGTGCACTCCCCGGCGGGCGGGCAGGGCCTCAACACGGGCATCCAGGACGCGTACAACCTGGGCTGGAAGCTGGGCCGGGTGCTGCGGCGCGGCGCCCCGGCGGCGCTGCTGGACTCCTACGAGGCCGAGCGGCTGCCCGTCGCCGCCGGTGTCCTCGGCATCAGCACGCGCCTGCACCGGGCGGGCTCCGGCGGCGGCGCGGGCACCCGGCGCGGTGCGGAGGTCCAGCAGCTCGCCCTGGGCTACCGGGACTCCCCGCTCACCGCGGAGACCCGGACCGGGCTCCCCAAGGGCGCCCTGCGCGCGGGCGACCGCGCCCCCGACGGCCGGTACGGCGCCGGGCGGCTCTTCGACGTGTTCCGGGGCCCGCACCCGACCCTGCTCGCCGTCGGAATGCCGCTGCCCGCCCTGCCGTACGGCACGGTGCGCACGGCCGAGCTGCCCGCCTACGAGGCGTACGGGACGGGCCTCTTCCTCATCCGCCCCGACGGGTACGTGGGCTGGGCCGGGGCGGACGCGGGCGGCCTCGGCCGCTATCTCGCCGCCCTCGGCACGGCCCCGGCCGAAGCGGCGGTCTAGACGGTGCCGTCCGTGGCCTCGGGCTCGTCCTCGCTGCCGGGCACGTACCGCAGGACGCCCCACATGGAGCGCTCGTCGGGAAGGTCGCCCGGCCCGTCCTGCTCGCAGCCGGCGAGCTCCTTGCGCAGGGCGGCGGCGTCGACGCCGGTGCCGATCAGGACCAGCTGGGTCAGCCGCTCCTCGCCCTCGGGCCAGGGCTCGGGAAGGAAGCGCAGGAAGCGGCCGACGGCATGGACGCCGTAGCGGTTGGCCGGGTCGGCGCCGCCGAAGTCGACGAAGCCCTTGAGCCGGTAGAGGCCCTCGGGGCGCCCGTCCAGGAAGGCCATCAGCCGGCGCGGGTGCAGTGGGGTCGCCGTGCTCAGGGAGACCGTGTCGTAGGCCGCGTGCGGGTGCGCGTGCCCGGTGTCCTCGGCCCCGTCGGGGCTGTCGGGGCCGTAGAGGAAGTCCTCGATGGACATCTGGCCCTCGATCTCGCCCTCCGGCACGACCCGGTCGAAGAGCAGCTCGGGGTCGATCCGCCCGTGCGACGCCTCGATCACGGCCGCCCTCGGGGCGAGCGCGGTCACCGTCTCGCGCACGGCCCGCAGCTCCTCGGCCGCGACCCGGTCGGCCTTGTTGACGACGACCAGGTCGGCGACGGAGAGATGCCGGTCGGTCTCCGGGTGCCGGGCGCGCGTGGCGGCGAACTCGGCGGTGTCGAGCACCTCGACCAGCCCGCCGTAGACGATCCGCTCGTTCTCGCTGGCGAGCAGCATGCGGACCAGTTCCTGCGGCTCCGCGAGGCCGCTGGCCTCGATCACGATCACGTCGAGGCGGACCTCGGGCCGGGTGAGCACCTCCAGGTAGGTGTCGAGCTCGCTCGCGTCCACCGCGCAGCACAGGCAGCCGTTGCCCAGCGAGACGGTCGAGCCGACCTGCCCGGCGACGGTCATGGCGTCGATGCCGATGTCGCCGAAGTCGTTGACCATGACCCCGATCCGCGTCCCGCGCGCGCTGCGCAGCAGATGGTTGAGCAGGGTGGTCTTCCCCGCCCCGAGAAACCCGGCCAGGACGACGACGGGGATCCGCTGGCTGGTCAAGGGTGCTGTCCTCCGGGACTTCGGCGCCCGCGCGGGTCGGCTGAGCCCGCGCGCGAAGCCCCCAGGATAGGCAGGCCGCCGCCGGGATCCGGGGAGCGGCATTTCCGGTCGGCGCCCCCGTCCCCGTACCGTTTCCGCCATGAGCCCCGCAGCCCCCACCTCCGCGCGGCCCCCCGTCCGCCGCCGCAGGTTCGGGTGGCCCCGGCGGATGTTCTCGCAGGTCCTGCTGATGCAGCTGGCCATCGCCGCCGGTGTCACCGTGCTGGCCACCGGCCTCTTCCTGGCCCCGCTGAGCGCCCAGCTGGACGACCAGGCCATGCGCAGGGCCCTCGCGATCGCGCAGACCACGGCCTCCCCGGACGTCGCCGCCGACCTGCGGGCGACCAAGCCCACCGCGCGGGGCCCGGTGCAGGCGGAGGCGGAGCGGATCCGGCGGACCACGGGCGCCGAGTACGTGGTGGTGATGGACACCCACGGGATCCGCTGGTCCCACACCGACCCCGGCCAGATCGGCCGGGTCGTCTCCACCGACCCCAGCGAGGTCCTGGCCGGCCACCACGTCATGGAGATCGACAGCGGCACCCTGGGGCGCTCCGCACGTGGCAAGGCGCCGCTGCGGGACACCAAGGGGGAGATCGTGGGCGCGGTGTCCGTCGGCATCGAGTACGACAGCGTCCGCGACCGCCTGGTCGCGGCGATCCCCGGCATCCTGAAGTACGCGGGCGGCGCCCTGGCGGCCGGGGCGCTGGCCGCGTACCTGATCTCGCGCAGACTTCAGCGGCAGACGCACGACCTGGCCTTCTCCGACATCACGGCGCTGCTGGCCGAGCGCGAGGCGATGCTGCACGGCATCCGGGAGGGTGTGGTGGCGCTCGACCGGACGGGCAGGATCCGGCTGATGAACGACGAGGCCCAGCGGCTGCTCGGGCTGGGCCCCGAGGCGACCGGGCGCCCTCTGGACGAGGTGCTGGGCTCCGGGCGGACGGCGGACGTGCTCGCTGGGCGCGCGACGGGCGAGGACCTCGTGACGGTGCGCGGCAGCCGGGTGCTGATCGCCAACCGGATGCCCACCCACGACGGCGGCGCCGTCGCCACCCTGCGCGACCGCACCGAGCTGGAGCGGCTGGGCCGCGAGCTCGACTCGACGCGCGGCCTCATCGACGCCCTGCGCGCCCAGGACCACGAGCACGCCAACCGGATGCACACCCTGCTGGGGCTGCTGGAGCTGGAGATGTACGAGGAGGCGGCCGATTTCGTCAACGAGGTGGTCGGGGTGCACCGCACCACCGCCGAGCAGGTCACCGAGAAGGTCCGCGACCCGCTGCTCGCCGCGCTGCTCGTCGGCAAGGCGACCGTCGCCGCCGAGCGGGGCGTGTCGCTCCGCATCGCCGCCGGCTCGCTCCTCCCGGACCGCCTGGTCGATCCGCGCGAGCTGGTCACGGTCGTCGGCAACCTGGTCGACAACGCCCTGGACGCCGTCGCCGGCACCGCCGACGCGCGCGTGGAGGTCGATCTGCGCGCGGAGGGCCGCACGGTGGTCCTGCGGGTCGCCGACAGCGGTCCCGGCGTTCCGGCCGAGCGGCGCGAGCTGATCTTCACCGAGGGCTGGACCACCAAGGAGCTCCCGGCGCACGGCAAGCGCGGGCTCGGGCTCGCCCTGGTGCGCCGGCTCGCGGAGCGCCGGGGCGGCGCCGCCCGGGTCGGCACGGGCGCGGACGGGGGCGCGGAGTTCACCGTCGTCCTGCCGGACGCGCTGGGCGAGGCGGTGCCCGCGCTGCCCGCGCCCGCCGGGGAGCCGAGCGGGGAGGCCCGGTGATCGGCGTCCTGGTCGTCGACGACGACACCCGCGTGGCGAAGATCAACGCCGCGTACGTGGCCAAGGTGCCCGGCTTCCAGGTGGTCGCGGTCGCGCATTCGGCGGCCGAGGCCCTGGCCCGGCTCGCCGACGCCGAGCCCCCGGTGGACCTGGTGCTGCTGGACCACTACCTGCCCGACGGCAACGGCCTCGCGGTGGTCCGGGAGCTGCGGGCGCGCGGCCAGCAGAGCGACGTGATCATGGTGACCGCCGCGCGGGACGTGGCGACGGTCCAGGCGGCGATGCGGCACGGGGCCCTGCAGTACCTGGTCAAGCCGTTCAGCTTCGCCGGGCTGCGGGCCAAGCTGGAGGCGTACGCGGTGCTGCGGCGGGCCCTGGAGGGCGGCGGGGAGGCGGAGCAGGCCGAGGTGGACCGGTTCTTCGCCGCGCTCTCGGCGGGCGCGGTCGCCCCCGAACTCCCCAAGGGCCACTCGCCCACGACGGCGGAGCTGGTGCGGCAGGTGCTGCTCGCCGCCGAGGGCGCCCTGTCGACGCAGGAGATCGCCGAGCGGGCCGGGGTGAGCCGGCAGACCGCCCAGCGCTATCTCAAGCTGCTGGAGCGGACGGGCCGCGTCCGCCTCTCCCTGAAGTACGGCGAGACGGGCCGCCCCGAGCACCGCTACGAGTGGACGACCTCGGCGGCCCGCTGAGCCGCGCGGAGCCGGCCTGAGGGCCCCGGGCCCACGCGGCGTGCCGGGACGGGCCCCGCCCGCCCCCGAGGGCTCTCACACCGCCCCCGCCCCGGTGAGCGCCCGTACCTCCGTCTCGGCGTGCCGGGCCTCGTCCGGCGGCTCGTGCGAGGTGACCGTGCCGAACCAGCCCGCGAGGAACCCGAGCGGGATGGAGATCACACCCGGGTTCTGGAGCGGGAAGAGCTGGAAGTCGACACCGGGGAAGAGGGATTCCGGACTACCGGAGACGACCGGGGAGACCAGCACCAGCAGCACGGCGGGGATCAGGCCCCCGTACACCGACCAGACCGCGCCCCGGGTGGTGAAGCGGCGCCAGAACAGCGAGTACAGCAGCACCGGCAGGTTCGCGGAGGCCGCGACGGCGAAGGCGAGGCCGACGAGGAAGGCCACGTTGAGGTCGCGGGCGAGCAGCCCGAGGCCGATGGCCGCGACCCCGATCCCGGCGGCGGCGCAGCGCGCGACGGTCACCTCGCTGTACTCCCTGGCGCCCCGGCGGCGCAGCGAGGCGTAGAGGTCGTGGGCGACGGACGCCGAGGAGGCGAGGGTGATGCCCGCGACGACGGCGAGGATCGTGGCGAAGGCGACGGCGGCGACGACCGCGAAGAGGACGGTGCCGCCGGTGGATCCCGCGCCGCCGCCGAGGTCGAGGGCGAGCAGGGGTACGGCGGTGTTGCCGGCGCTGTTGGAGGCGCGGACGGCATCGGGGCCGACGAGGGCGGCGGCGCCGAAGCCGAGGACGATCGTCATCAGGTAGAAGCAGCCGATGAGCCCGATCGACCACACGACGGACCGCCGCGCGGCCCGCGCGGTGGGGACGGTGTAGAAGCGGGACAGGATGTGCGGGAGTCCCGCGGTGCCGAGCACCAGGGCGAGCCCGAGGCTGACGAAGTCGAGGCGGGCGGTCCAGTCGCCGCCGTAGCGCAGCCCGGGGGCCAGGAAAGCCCGTCCGTGGCCGCTGCGGTCGGCCGCGGCGGTGAGCAGCCGGCCGAAGTCGCCGTGGAAGTGGAGCAGGACGAGCACGGTCAGGGTGATCGTTCCGGCCATCAGGAGCACGGCCTTGACGATCTGGATCCAGGTGGTGGCGCGCATGCCGCCGAGCGACACGTACACGACCATCAGCGCGCCGACGCCGATCACGGTCCAGGCGCGGGCGGCTTCGCTGGTGCCGCCCAGGAGGAGGGCGACGAGGCTTCCGGCGCCGACCATCTGGGCCACGAGGTAGAGCACGGAGACGGTGACGGAGGAGGTTCCGGCGGCGATCCGCACGGGGCGCTCGGCCATCCGGGAGGCGACGACGTCGGCGAGGGTGAACCGGCCGCAGTTGCGGACCAGTTCGGCGACGAGGAGGAGGACGACCAGCCAGGCCACGAGGAAGCCGACGGAGTAGAGCATCCCGTCGTAGCCGAAGAGGGCGATCAGTCCGGAGATGCCGAGGAAGGAGGCGGCCGACATGTAGTCGCCCGCGATGGCGAAGCCGTTCTCCATGGGCGAGAAGAGCCGCCCACCGGCGTAGAACTCCTCGGCGGAGCCCTGCCGTTTCCGGCCGACCCAGGTGGTGATCCCGAGGGTGACGGCGATGAAGAGGCTGAAAAGCACCAGGGACAGGGTCTGGTGGTGCGCGGTCATCGGCGCGCCCCCCGGGTCATCTCCTGGGTGTCCCAGCGCAGTTCCAGCGCCGCGCGGTCGCGGCGCAGCCGGGCGTGCCGGGCGTACGCCCAGGTCAGCAGGAAGGTGGTGGCGAACTGGCCGAGTCCGGCGAGCATCGCCACGTTCACCGCGCCGACGACCGGCCGGGCCATCAGGCCGGGGGCGGTGGTCGCGGCGACGACGTAGGCGAGGTACCAGAGGATGAACGCGGCGGAGGCCGGGAAGACGAAGCGGCGGTAGCGGCGTCGCACCTCCTGGAAGGCGGGGCTGCGCTGGACCTCCAGATAGATCTCGGCCGCGCTGTGCGCCCGTTGCCCGGGGAGGCCGCCGAGCGCTCCCGTGGCGGGCGCTCCGACCGTGTCGTGCTCGCCCCGGCCGGCGGCCGGTGTGTCGTACCAGGGGTCGTCGATCCGCACCGCGGCGGGCTCGCGCCCCTCCTGCTTCTCCACCGGTGAACTCTCCTTGTCAGCGAACCGTTTCGGCCGCGTGCCAAGGATGGACAGAGCGGGAAGATCTCGGACTCTTCTCCCGCGCTCTTCACCCCATTAGGTGACGGATCCCCCGATGCGCCTGACCGGTCCGTCCGATAGGCATATCGGACGGACCGGCCGGTGGTGCCCGGGCGGGCGTCAGGCGTCGATGCGCGAGCGGTCGAGGGTCGCCGCGGAGCTCGTGATGAACTCCTTGCGGGGAGCCACGTCGTTGCCCATGAGGAGGTCGAAGACCTGCTCGGCCGAGTCCAGGTCGCCGATGTTGATCCGGCGCAGGGTGCGGTGGCGGGGGTCCATCGTGGTCTCCGCCAGCTGGTCCGCGTCCATCTCGCCGAGGCCCTTGTAGCGCTGGATGGAGTCCTTGTAGCGGACGTTCTTGCGCTGGAACTCCAGGAGCGTCTGGCGCAGCTCGCCGTCCGAGTACGTGTAGACGTACTTGTCCTGGCCCTTCTTCGGCTGGATCAGCTCGATGCGGTGCAGCGGCGGCACGGCGGCGAAGACCCGGCCGGCCTCGACCATGGGACGCATGTAGCGCTGGAAGAGGGTCAGCAGCAGGCAGCGGATGTGCGCGCCGTCGACGTCGGCGTCGACCAGGAGGACGATCTTGCCGTAGCGGGCGGCGTCGATGTCGAAGGTGCGGCCCGAGCCCGCCCCTATGACCTGGATGATCGCCCCGCACTCGGCGTTCTTGAGCATGTCCGAGACGGAGGACTTCTGGACGTTGAGGATCTTGCCCCGGATCGGGAGCAGCGCCTGGAACTCGCTGTTCCGCGCCAGCTTGGCGGTGCCGAGGGCGGAGTCACCCTCGACGATGAAGAGCTCGCTGCGCTCGACGTCGTCGCTGCGGCAGTCGGCCAGCTTGGCGGGCAGCGAGGAGGTCTCCAGCGCGGTCTTGCGGCGCTGGGCCTCCTTGTGCTGGCGGGCCGCGATCCGGGTACGGGCGGCGGCGACGGCCTTCTCCAGCACCGCGCGGGCCTGGGCCTTGGCGTCGCGCCGGGTGGAGGTCAGGAACGCCTTGAGCTCCTTGGCGACCACGTTGGCGACGATCCGGCGGGCCGCGGAGGTGCCGAGGACCTCCTTGGTCTGGCCCTCGAACTGCGGCTCGGCGAGGCGGACGGTGACGACCGCGGTGATGCCCTCCAGGGCGTCGTCCTTGACGATGTCGTCCTCGGCGACGCGCAGCAGCTTGGCGGAGCGCAGCACCTCGTTCACCGTCTTGGTGATCGCCTGCTCGAAACCGGAGAGGTGGGTGCCGCCCTTGGGGGTGGCGATGATGTTGACGAAGGACTTGATCGTCGTGTCGTAGCCGGTGCCCCAGCGCAGGGCGACGTCGACGCCCAGCTCGCGGGTGACCTCGGTGGGGGTCATGTGGCCGCGGTCGTCGAGGACCGGGACGGTCTCCTTGAAGGTGCCCTGGCCGGTGAGGCGCAGCACATCGCAGACGGCCTTGTCCTGGGCGAGGAACTCGCAGAACTCGCTGATGCCGCCGTCGAAGCGGAACGTCTCCTCGCTCTTGCCCACGCCCTCCAGGTCGCGCTCGTCGCGGACGACGAGGGTGAGGCCGGGCACGAGGAAGGCGGTCTGCCGGGCGCGCTGGTGCAGCGTCTCCAGGGAGAGCTTGGCGTCCTTGAGGAAGATCTGGCGGTCGGCCCAGTAGCGGATACGGGTGCCGGTGCGGGTCTTGGGGACGCGCTTGCCCTTGATCAGCCCGCCGGACGGGTCGAAGGGGCTGTCGGGGCCCTGCTCGGTGAACATGCCGGGGACGCCGCGGCGGAAGCTGACGGCGTGCGTGGCGCCGTTGCGGTCGACCTCGACGTCGAGCCGCGCGGAGAGGGCGTTCACCACGGAGGCGCCGACGCCGTGCAGACCGCCGGAGGCGGCGTACGAGCCGCCGCCGAACTTTCCGCCGGCGTGCAGCTTGGTCATGACGACCTCGACGCCGGAGAGCCCGGTCTTGGGCTCGATGTCGACGGGGATGCCGCGCCCGTTGTCCCGGACCTCGACGGAGCCGTCCTCGTGGAGGATGACGTCGATGTGGTCGCAGTAGCCGCCGAGGGCCTCGTCGACGGAGTTGTCGATGATCTCCCAGAGGCAGTGCATCAGGCCACGGCTGTCGGTGGACCCGATGTACATGCCGGGTCGCTTGCGAACGGCTTCGAGCCCCTCCAGGACGAGCAGGTGCCGCGCGGTGTAGTTGGAACCGTCACGGTCTGCGGTCAGCAGCGCACTGGACGGCACGGACGTCTCGGCGGTCACGCGGTTCGCTCCTCGCTGAATTTGAAATCTGGCCCGGTGGGGTAGGGCCCGGCCTCGGTCACCGGTCAGAGGGTACCGATGCCTGGTAGAGCCGTTGTAACGCCACCCACCTGATTCCTCATGCTAGTCCAGGGTCGCATGGATGTTCGATCCCTCGATGGGGTGACGCGAACATCACGTTCCCTTCCAGGCATGAACCATTTAGGGTTCGGGCACGTCCTCATGAACAACCGGCAACCCGCCGGGAGGATGCGACCACACACAGCAATGCGAAACCCGTAGAGCGAAGCAATACGGCTCATTCGCCGCCAACCGGCAGCAGACAGCCACCTTGGGAAGAAGTTTCGAGGAAAAGCCACGAGCGGGAACGTTTTCGGCCTGGTTGGATGTTGACCCTGGTACGACAGCTCGTCGAGCTAGAGAAGAGGCGACGTGACTACTGTTCTGACCCCCGCGAGCCCCCTGACGGCCGCTGACCGCTGCGACCGCTGCGGCGCCCAGGCATACCTGCGTGTCGTGCTGACGAGCGGCGGTGACTTGCTCTTCTGCGCCCACCACGGACGCAAGTTCGAGCCGGAACTCAAGAAGATCGCCGCAGAGATACAGGACGAGACGGACCGGCTCACCGACGTGCCGGCCCGCACGATGGGCGACGAGCACTGACGCTTCTCATCCACGACGAGCGTGGCGCCGGTTCCTGACGACCGGCCGACGGGCGGCCATCCCCGAGGCACAAGGGGGGTGGCCGCCCGTTCTCATGCCCTCAGAGGCGCTGCGGCAGCACCGCCGGGACCCGGGTGTAGACCCCGGGGTTCTCCGCCTGGCCGCAGCCGCTCCCCCAGGACACCAGGCCGATGAGCCGGCCCTGGGCCACCAGCGGCCCGCCGCTGTCCCCCTGGCAGGCGTCCCTGCCCCCCTGCGGGTCCCCCGCGCACAGCATCGTGTCGCCGCGGTACGCGACACCCGCACCGCCCGGGTACGCCCGCTCGCAGGCCGCGTCCGGGAGCACCTGGACCCGCGCCGAGCGCAGCGACATCGCGTAGGAGCCGTTCCCGGTCGTGTCGCCCCAGCCGTACACGTCGGCGGGGGTCCCCGGGCCGAGCGCGGAGTCGCCCGGAGCCGCCACCGCGATCACGTACGAGGCGGGCAGCGCCCGCTCCAGGGTGAGCACGCCGATGTCGCCCGAGTTGGTCCGCGGGTCGTAGTCCGGGTTCACCCAGGTCCCGGCGACCCGGACCTCCTGTCCGCCCTGGCCGCGCAGCGAGGTGCGGCCGGCGATGACCTTGAAGTCGCGCACTTGCCACGGCTCGCCGCCGAGGGCCTCCCGGCCCAGGCAGTGGGCCGCCGTGAGCACCTTGGTCGGCGCGACGACCACCCCGCCGCAGAACTGCCCCGCGCGCGTACCCCCGAACCGGTCACGGCTGGAGAGCGCCACGACCCAGGGCGCGTCGGTGATCCTGGCCGGCTGACCGCCGACCACGACGCTGTCCGCGGCGGCGGGCGCCGCCGTGGCGAGGGGCGGCGCCGCCGCCGCGATCAGGCCCAGGGCACCCGTCAGCGCTCGGGCGATGGAACGACGCATGAAGTCTCCTGACTCTCCGGTGATGTCGGTTCACCCAGAGTCGTCCACACCCGCCTTCGCCGCACGCGCGGACGGCGAAGGGCCCGGCCCCCTTCCGGGGGAACCGGGCCCTTCGTACGCCGATGCCGTGGATCAGTCGAGGTAGTCGCGCAGCACCTGCGAACGCGACGGGTGACGCAGCTTCGACATGGTCTTGGACTCGATCTGGCGGATGCGCTCGCGCGTCACGCCGTAGACCTTGCCGATCTCGTCCAGCGTCTTCGGCTGCCCGTCGGTGAGACCGAAGCGCATCGAGACGACACCGGCCTCACGCTCGGAGAGCGTGTCGAGGACGGAGTGCAGCTGCTCCTGGAGGAGCGTGAAGCTGACCGCGTCGGCCGGGACGACGGCCTCGGAGTCCTCGATGAGGTCACCGAACTCGCTGTCACCGTCCTCACCGAGCGGGGTGTGCAGCGAGATGGGCTCGCGGCCGTACTTCTGGACCTCGATGACCTTCTCCGGGGTCATGTCGAGTTCCTTGGCCAGCTCCTCCGGGGTGGGCTCGCGGCCCAGGTCCTGGAGCATCTGGCGCTGCACGCGGGCGAGCTTGTTGATGACCTCGACCATGTGCACCGGGATACGGATGGTGCGGGCCTGGTCGGCCATGGCGCGGGTGATCGCCTGCCGGATCCACCAGGTGGCGTACGTGGAGAACTTGTAGCCCTTGGTGTAGTCGAACTTCTCGACCGCGCGGATCAGACCGAGGTTGCCCTCCTGGATCAGGTCCAGGAAGAGCATGCCGCGGCCGGTGTAGCGCTTGGCCAGGGAGACCACCAGACGGAGGTTGGCCTCCAGGAGGTGGTTCTTGGCGCGGCGGCCGTCCTCGGCGATGATCTCCAGCTCGCGCTTGAGCTTGGGAGCGAGCTTGTCGGAGTTGGCCAGCTTGTCCTCGGCGAACAGACCGGCCTCGATGCGCTTGGCGAGCTCGACCTCCTGCTCGGCGTTGAGCAGCGGGACCTTGCCGATCTGCTTCAGGTAGTCCTTGACCGGGTCCGCGGTGGCACCGGCGACGGCCACCTGCTGCGCGGGCGCGTCGTCCTCGTCCTCGTCGGACAGGACGAAGCCCTTGCTCTCGCCCTCGGTCTCTTCCTCGTCCTTGCCGGGCGCGACGTCCTCGAGCAGCTCCTCGCCCTCGAGCAGCTCTTCGTCGTCCTTCTTGGACGTCTTCTTGGCGGCCGTCTTCTTGGCGACGGCCTTCTTGGCCACCGTCTTCTTGGCGACGGTCTTCTTGGCGGCGGCCTTCTTCGCGGGCGCGCCCGCCTCGTCGGACGGGTCCGCGCCCTCGGCCGTCGCGGCCGCGGAGGCGGCGACGGTCTTCGTCACGGTCGTCGTCCTGGCGGTGACGGTCTTGGTGGCGGTGCGCTTGGCCGGGCTCTTCGCAGCGACGCTCTTGCGGGCGCGCTTCGGCGACTCCGCTGCACTGACCATCAGCGTCACACCCTCTTCCTCGAGGATCTGATTGAGGCTGCGCAGAACATTCTTCCACTGGGTTGGCGGAATCTGGTCAGCCTCGAAGGCCCGACGCACGTCATCGCCGGCGATCTGCCCATCAGCCTTTCCCCGCTCGATGAGCGCCATCACAGACTCGGACTCGGCGATCTCCGGCGGGAGCGTACGGGATGTGCTGGCCGACACGAACAACCTCTCGGAACGATGGAAAACGGCTTCCGGCCCCGCCCTGGATCAGGCTGGAGCCGACGACCGTCGGCCGGGAATGTGCCGACGGCGCGGGCTGGACCGGGGAACTGCACAGCGCCCTCAGCGGCTGCTGTATTCCTTCCTCGGCTGTCACCTCTTAGGTCATCGCGCGGCTTCGAGGAGTGTTACGCCCAATCCACGTGGCCCGAGTCACACCCCATTCACGCCCATTATTGAACGAAAGGGTCGGAAGGTGACGCGATCAGCTCGATCGGCTGCTTCTTCGTGATCACCATGACTCGGCGCGATCGACCCGTTCGGCGCGATCCGCCCGCCCGCGCCTACGGGCCGCCGGACCCGGGCGCGGCCGGGGACCGCCGTCCGCTCCCGGGCTCCGCTCGGGTCCGGCGGCGCCCGGCGGGGCCTTCCACCGCGCCCCGGCCGCGGCGGCGCGCGCGGGCGTCAGTGCTCGCGGGGGGCCGGGACCACACGCTCCACCTCGGGGTGGACGGTCAGCAGCTGGCGCATGGCCGCCTCGGCGCCGTGGGCGTCCCCGGCGGCGAGGGCGTCGACGATCCGCGCGTGGTGCGCGAGGCACGCCTCGCCGGGGCGGTCGCAGCCGGTGGCGGGGCCGCCGGACACCTGGAGCGCGGCACCGACGATGCCGGACAGGTGCTCCAGCATCCGGTTGCCGGCGAGCTGGATCAGCAGGGCGTGGAATTCGGCGTCCGCGCGGGAGAAGGTGATGCCGTCGCCCTGGGCGTAGGCGTGCCCCATGATCTCGACCATGTCGGCGAGGCGCTGCTGGACGTCCTCCCGGCCGTGGCCGGCCGCGAGCCGGGCGGCGAGGGGCTCGATGATCCAGCGCAGCTCGTTCAGCTCGCGGCGCTGGTCGTCGCGCTGCGGGCCGAAGGCGCGCCACTCGATGATGTCGGGGTCGAGGAGGTTCCAGTCGCTGACCGGACGGACCCGGGTGCCGACGTTGGGCCGGGCGCTGACGAGGCCCTTGGCCTCCAGCACGCGCAGCGACTCGCGGACGACCGTGCGCGACACCTCGAAGCGCTGCCCGATCTCCTCCGGCACGAGGGGGCGGTCGGCGCCGAGGTCGCCCGAGACGATCATCTGGCCGAGCTGCTGGACGAGCTGCCCGTGCAGTCCGCGGCCACGATTGCCGGCGGTGCGGCGGCCGACGCGGCCCAGGTCGGAGTCCGCGCCCTCCCAGGCGGGCGGTCCGACGCGGTCGGCGCCGGGCGCCTCCGCGTAGGGGTAGCGGTCGAGATCGCCCGGGGCGCCGAGGCCGGACTCGACGGAACGGGCGGCGGTCATCATCGTGTGCGCAAGGGTACTCACGCATCCTTTGTCGGCGCTCCCCTCGTGCCCCTTGAGGTCTTTGGTGAAAAGCACACGAAAGGGTGATCGGCGCTCCTTACACAATTGACGATTAAACGGACATAAAGGGCGCTTTTCAAGGGAGTTGACGCCAAGCGAACGATTTCGGTCCAAACATGATCACCAACGGGCTCTACCGCGAAGGCCGGTGAGCACATAGGCGCAGAGCAGGACCGTCAATGTCATCGCGAACGCCATCCCCACGGGCTGTCCGACCACGCGCAGCGCCCCCATAACCCAGCGGTCGGCGGCCGAGGACCACTCGACGCTCGCGAACTCGCGCAGCCGGGCCGGGAGTCCCGCCACCGAGCGGCCGGAGGCCCCCGCGAGGGCGGTCCGCAGCGGCGGGGCGAGGAGCACGGGTACGGCGAGGACGGCGGCGACCCCTGCCGCCGCCGCCCGGAAGACACCGGCGCCGAGCACCCCCGCCCAGGCACAGCCGATCACGAGCCCGAACCAATTCGCGCACAGAGTGGCCCAGTTCTCCGGTACGGGGATCAACTCGCCGCCGTAGACGAGGCGCAGGGCCTCCAGGTCGGCGACGACGACGAGGAGCGCGAGGGCCGCGCCGACGCCCGCCGCGACGGCGAGCTTGGCGAGGAGCAGGCCGAGGCGGCGCGGTACGACCCCGCGCCCGGTGGTGAGCGCCGGGTAGCGGTACTCCTCGGCGAAGGCGAAGGCGCCGAGCAGCCCGGCCCCGAGGGCGGCGGGCGGCAGCGGCGAGATCCCGGGCCACCCGGCCAGTACGGCGGGCAGCGGGGTCCGCCCGCTGCGGGCGAGCAGCACGGAGAGCGCCACGGAGACGAGCAGGACCGCTCCGGCGACGAGAAAGGTGGACGGTACCCCGACCAGCCGCCGCACCTCGTAGCGCAGGGGGCGCAGGGGCGAACGGCTCCGGACGCGGTGCGTCCGCCCGGCGGAGGCGGGTGCGGCGGCGGTGTCGGCACCGCCGGTGGGGGTGCCCGGGGCGGCGGCGGGCGTCGGGGCGTCGGCGACGGAGTGGGCGCCGGTTGCCGGATGGTCCCCGGCCGGCGCCCGGCCGTCGTCGCCGGTCTCCTCGGTGAGCCGGTGGACCAGGACACCGTTGCGGAAGGCGCTCTCGCCGACGGTGGCACAGTCGCTGCCGTAGACGGAGAGCCGGTTCCCGCCGTCCGTGACCACCTCGACGGGGCGGCGGGCGGCGCGGGACTCCTGGGTGAGCGCGGCGGCGAGCCGGGCGGCGTGGGGGGTGCGGACGGCGACCCGGGGGCGCAGCCGGGTGCGGGTGAAGTCGGCGGCGTCCTGGTCGGCGGCGAGCCTGCCGCGGTCGAGCGCGAGGACCCGGTCGGCGTTGCGGGCCGCGTCCTTGGGATCGGCGGTGGTGTAGAGCACGGTGCCGCCCTCGTCGGCGTGGGCGCGCAACAATGCGTACAGCCAGCCGCTCTCGCGTACGGAGAGTCCGGCGGCAGGCTCGTCGAGGAGCAGGGCGTGGGGGTCGCCCAACAGGGCCGACGCGAGGCCGAGTCGGCGGTCCATGGCGAGGGAGAGGGTGCCGATGCGCTGGTCGTGGACGCCGGTGAGGCCCACGGCCCGGAGGAGGTCGTCGGCCCGGGCACTGGACACCCCGGCGGCGGCGGAGAGCATCCTGAGCTGGCTGCGCAGGGTGCGGGAGGGGTGGCCGGGGACGTCGCCGAGCAGCACGCCCACCTCGCGGGCCGGGTGGGCGACCCGGTGCAGCGGCCGGCCCCGGAAGTAGGTGACGCCACGGCCCGGTTCGAGCTGGAGCATGAGGCGCAGGGCGGTGGTCTTGCCGGAGCCCGCGGGTCCGAGCAGGGCGGTGACGGCGCCCGGCCGGGCCTCGAAGGTGAGGTCGTCCACGGCGGCCGGGCGGTCCCGGCGGGGGGTGCTGGTGAGTCCGATGGCCTGGAGCATCGCTTCTCTCGCGGGTAGGTGAGACCGCTCCGCGGCAGGGCGGCTGTCCCAGCAAGATAACGCCACATTTCGGACTTTTGGCGCAGGGTTGGCGGCGCGAGGCCGCCGGAAGACCGCGGGTCAGACCTCCGGGCGGAGCATCGGCGGGTTCAGCAGGGTGGCCCCACCAGCGCGGAACAGCTGGGCGGGACGGCCGCCCTGACGGGTCGTGGTGCCACCGGCCGGTACGAGGAAGCCGGGCGTGCCGGTCACCTTCCGGTGGAAGTTGCGCGGGTCGAGCGCGACCCCCCACACCGCCTCGTAGACCCGGCGGAGCTCGCCGACCGTGAACTCGGGCGGGCAGAACGCCGTGGCCAGCGAGGAGTACTCGATCTTGGAGCGGGCGCGCTCCACGCCGTCGGCGAGGATCCGGGCGTGGTCGAAGGCCAGCGCCTCGGGCTGCCCGTCCTCGTGCGCGCCGGCCGCCTCCAGGCCCAGCAGCTCCTCGACGGGTGCCCAGCGCGCGCTGTTGGCGTCGCCGCCCGCGCGGGGCGCCGGAAGGTCCGGGGCCAGGGCCAGGTGCGCCACGCTGACCACCCGCATCCGCGGGTCCCGGTCGGGCGCCCCGTAGGTGGCGAGCTGCTCCAGATGCGCCCCGGTCCCCGGTACGGGCCCGGGGTCGCCCGGGTCGTGCACGCACAGCCCGGTCTCCTCGACCAGCTCGCGCGCGGCGGCGCCGTCGAGGTCCTCGTCGGCCCGGACGAAGCCGCCGGGCAGCGCCCACCGCCCCTGGAACGGCTGCTCGCCCCGTTTCACGACCAGCGCGCACAGGGCGTGGCGCCGCACGGTGAGCACGACCAGGTCGACGGTGACAGCGAAGGGCGGAAAGGCCGACGGGTCGTAGGGAGGCATGCCGCGATCATAGTCGTCTCCCTGACGATAAACACGCCCGCGGGAAGGATCGCCTTCCACTTCTTCACACCCCCAGCTGGAGGCCCGGCGCGGCCTCCTCGACCATCCCGAGGCCGAGCCTCCCGACCCGCGCGGCGAAGGGCTCGCCGTCGACGAGGAGCCCCGACAGCCGGACTTCGCCGAGCGGGGCCGAGCGGAGCGGGTGCAGGGCGACCGTGCGGCCGGGGGCGTCGGGCCGGACGCCGACCAGCACGGCCAGCAGCTGGACCCCGGCGGCCGCCGCCACGGCCGCGGGCCGGCAGGCGGCCGGGTGCGGCACGGGCAGCGAGCCGGACGTCCGCCGCTCCCCCGCGTACATCTCGGGGAGCCGGTGCCCGAAGGCGGCCGACGCGTCGAGGATCCCGCGCAGCAGCGCGGCCGACTCGGCCTCGTACCCCGCCGCGGAGAGCCCGGCGACGGCCACCGCGGTCTCGTGGGTCCGCACCGCTCCGGAGCGGTGCCCGAGGGGGTTGTAGCCCGGCTCCTTCGTGCCGAGGCCCCGCAGTCCCCAGCCGGAGTCCGCCCCCGGAGCGGTGAGCAGCCGGGCGAGCCGCTCCGTCTGGCTCTTGTCGAGCAGACCTGGCGCGTACCGTCCGGAGGCGGTGAGCCCGGTGTCGAGGAGATGCGCCGCCCAGCCGCCGAAGTACGGCAGTCGGCAGCCATCGGGGGTGCGGGCGAGCGCCGGGCGTCCGCCGGTGGGGTCGTCGATCCAGAACCGGTCGCGGAACCGGTCGCGCAGGGCCCGCGCCCACTCCCGCCAGGCATCCCCGCCGGGCCGCGCGCAGGCGTCGAGGAGGTCGGCGCCGAGGACGGCGGCGCGGTGCGCGTGGGCCTGGGTCTCGGCCCGGACCGGACCGGCGGGCCCCGACTCCCGCACGAAGCCGCTGTCGTCGAGGGACGCCCGCAGCCACTCCAGGCAGCGCTCGGCGGCCGGCATGAGCTCGGCGAGGTCCTGCTCGGGCAGTCCCCAGCGCCGGGCCTCGGCGAGCACGGCGGGGAAGGCGAGGGTGGCCTCGACGCCGGTGCAGCGGGGCGGTAGATGGGGGCCCGCGTCCCGCAGCGGCCCGGAGACGCGGCCGGATTCGGGCCCGGCCCCCTGGATCTGGGTGCGGGCGAGGGCGCGGAGGGTGGTGGCGGCGAGGCGTGTGCCGAGCGGGAGGGCCATGCGGGCCGCCCACAGCGCCTCCGCGGTGACGGGCCCGCAGCGCCAGGGCACTCCGGCGGCGAGGTGGACGTCGACGGGGTGGACCGGGTCGCGCTGGAGCAGGGCGCGCAGGTCGGCGAGGGAGGTGCGCAGCAGCTCTCCGAGACGGGGGTCGTCCCCCTCGGCGGTGGCGTCGGCGAGGATGTGGCCGCCGGGTCGGCCGGCGCCGCCGCCCGGCTGACGGGTGATCCGCTCGCCGCGGACCCGGAGGGTGAGGACGAAGCCGTCCCCGGGGGTGAGCTCGGCCTCCCAGCGGAGCAGGCCGGCGGCGGCGAGGGCGTCGCTGGGCGGCGGGTCCGCCGTGACCGCCACGGCGCTTCCGTCGGTGCCGGTCCAGCGCAGCCCGGTGCCGTGGACGCTGGCCCGTAGCTCGGGCCCCGGGCGTCCGGCCGCCACCGCGCCCAGGTCCGCGAGATCCGTGCCCAGAGCGATCTCCACGGGGAGCCGCACGGTGCGGGGGGCGGAGCTGCGCAGGGTGATCCGCTCGGTGCCGTCGGCCTCCCGGGAGCGTTCGACGGTGAGGCCGGGGTCGGGTCCGATGTCGCCGGGCGTGCGCACGACGCCGAGGAAGTCGGCGCGGTCCGCCGCGCTCGCGCGGCCCTGGAGCGGGACGGGTTCGCGGCCCGCGATCCGCAGGACGCAGCGGGAGAGGAGCCTGCGTCCGGAGAGGTAGACCCCTTCGAGGCCGGCGCCGGTGAGCTGGGCCTGCCGGGGGCTGACGGAGAGCGCGGGCAGGGCGACGCAGACGAGGGCGTCGTGCACGGCGGGCAGGTCACCGGGGCGGCTCGCCCCCATGGCTCCGACGGGGGACGGGGGTCCGGCGGTGGGTCCGGGGGCCTGGGCGGAGCTGGGGGCCATGACGGGTGCGTGGTGCTCTCTGTGCGGTCCGGGCGGCTGGGCCGGTCCGGGCGGCGGGTGCGCCGGGAGCCGCTCGATCGGTCCGCGCTTCCGGCAGTGGGGCGGCGGTCCGGCTCGCGCGGAACCGCCACACAGGTGAACGCCGCCGCGGCCCGCGGGGTCACGGGCCTCATCCGCCGCTCCTCGTCCCGCGGCGCCCGGTGCGGCGGAGCACCACGGTCCTGGGGGCCGTCGCCCCGCGCCGGGCCGCACCGCCCGCGCCGGGCGCGCGGCCGGCTCCGCCACGGCGGGCGGCCCGCGGGGCGGCGGCGCTGGAGCGGGGTCCGGCGGGCCGGTCGGCGACCCTGCGGCGGTCGCGCGGCCCGGTGCCCGGGCAGGGCTCGCGGCCCGGGCCGTCGTCGCCGTCCGGCTTCCGCTCGGCGGCCTCCCGGTCGGCGCGCTCCTTGCGGAGGCAGCTGCGCAGCGACTCCGGGTCGAGCCCCTCGTTGCACGCCTGGTGCATCAGGCGGGCGAAGACGTACTCCGGGTCGGCCTCCAGGGCCATGCTGATTGCGACGCGGGCGGAGGGCTCGTCACCGCTGGACCAGGCGACCCAGCCCGCGAGGGCCAGCGGGGCCGCCGCGTACTCCTGGTAGGGGGCGACGCAGCGCCGGGACAGGGCCCGCCAGAGCCGCAGCGCCACGTCGGCCTCGGGGCCCTCCATCCATTCGGCGGCCTGGTCCCGGGTGTCCCTGTCCTGGAGCCCGAGGATCAGCGCGGCGGCCTCCTCCTCGGTGATCCGGGCATCGTCGGCGGCGTCGGCCGACAGGTGCCCCCGGCCCGCCGTGAGGCCCGCCCGGCCGGTCAGCACGTCGTGCGGACGGTCCGTCCCGGAGTCCGGGGCGGCGGGCTCCGCGAGGCGGGTGATCAGCGTGTGGGCGAGCCGGATCGTGGTCGCCCGGATCTCCGTGCGGCCGTGCCCGGCGGGCGCGTCGAGGATCTTGGGCACGAGCTCGAAGGCCGCCTCGCCGAGGGCCGCGCGCTGGGCCGAGGGGCGCGACGTGTCGTCGTCGGCCGGCCTCGGCCTCAGCCGCGCCTTCATCTCCTTGAGCGAGCCGCGCACCTGAATCCCCGCGTAGGCCGCGGACGCCGCCATCACCGTCGTACCGGAGAGGGCGAGGGGCGTGCCGTCGGGCGGGCAGCAGTGGGCGCTGGCGCAGCAGTACGAGAAGTAGAGGCCGTCGGAGACGCAGAGGGCTTCGAGGACGGGGACGTCCAGCGCGCCGCAGGCCGTACGCAGGCGCTGGGAGAGGGGGCGGAGCCGCTCCATGACGTGCCGGCCGGTCTCGCCGGGCGCGGGGTCCTGGCAGAGGAAGACGACGATGGCGTCGGGGCGGTCGCCGTGCCGGGTGCTGCCCTCGACGAGGCACTCGGCCAGGTGGTCCGCGGTCTCGGCCCACTCGTGGGGCGAGCGGGGAATGCCGAGCCTGACCCGGCCTCCGAAGCGCCCGCGCTCTCCGTGCAGCGCGACGAGCACGACGGAGTCGCTCGGGTGGAAGCCGAGCATGAACGGCAGGGCGTCGGCCAGCTCGGCGGGGCCACGCAGAGTGATCTGCGGGGGCGTGGAGGGACCGTGGGATGCGTGGTGGTTCGTGTTCATGGACAGGACGGTCCCGCGAACCGACCCGATCGCGAAACCCCTGTGGATAACTCTCGGTGACCGCTGCCGCGAGTTATCCACAGGTCGGACGGTCCGTTCGCCGATTGTCCGACCGATCGGGTTGCATGGGGGCATGACCGACGCAGACCGTCCCGAAGACCGCGCCGCCCTCCGTGCCGCCGCCGATGCCGTGCTCGCCCGTCTCGTCTCCGATCCGACGGGCGCGGCGAGGCTGCGCGAGGACCAGTGGCGGGCCATCGAGGCGCTGGTCGCGGACAGACGCCGGGCGCTGGTGGTGCAGCGCACGGGCTGGGGCAAGTCCGCGGTGTACTTCGTGGCGACCTCGCTGCTGCGGGAGCGCGGGGCCGGACCGACCGTGATCGTCTCGCCGCTGCTGGCCCTGATGCGCAACCAGGTCGAGGCGGCGGCGCGGGCAGGCATCCGCGCCCGCACGATCAACTCGTCGAACACGGAGGAGTGGGAGACCGTCCAGCGGGAGGTCGCCGACGGCTCCGTGGACGTGCTGCTGGTCAGCCCGGAGCGGCTCAACAACCCGGACTTCCGCGACCAGGTGCTGCCGAGCCTCGCCGCCGCGACCGGTCTGCTCGTGGTCGACGAGGCGCACTGCA
This sequence comes from Streptomyces sp. NPDC048659, assembly GCF_040650575.1. Lineage (NCBI taxonomy): Bacteria > Bacillati > Actinomycetota > Actinomycetes > Kitasatosporales > Streptomycetaceae > Streptomyces > Streptomyces sp. NPDC048659. The sequence continues at coordinate 59,138 of NZ_JBEZHM010000036.1, forward strand.
TCTCGGACTGGGGGCACGACTTCCGGCCGGACTACCGCAGGCTGCGCACCATGCTCGCGGACCTGCCCGCGGGCGTGCCGGTGCTCGCGACGACGGCGACGGCGAACGCGCGGGTGACGGCGGACGTCGCCGAGCAGCTGGGGACGGGCGGGGACACCGACGCGCTGGTGCTGCGCGGACCGCTGGACCGCGAGAGCCTCAGCCTCGGCGTGGTGCGGCTGCCGGACGCGGCCCACCGGCTGGCCTGGCTGGCCGACCACCTCCACGAGCTCCCCGGCTCCGGGATCGTCTACACGCTGACGGTGGCCGCGGCGGAGGAGGTCACGGCCCATCTGCGGGCGTGCGGGCACACGGTCTCCTCGTACACCGGGCGGACCGAGAACGCCGACCGGCAGCAGGCGGAGGACGATCTCCAGGCGAACCGGGTGAAGGCGCTGGTCGCGACCTCCGCGCTCGGCATGGGCTTCGACAAGCCGGACCTCGGCTTCGTGGTGCATCTCGGCTCGCCGTCCTCCCCGATCGCGTACTACCAGCAGGTGGGACGCGCGGGCCGCGGGGTGGAGCACGCGGAGGTGCTGCTGCTCCCGGGCAAGGAGGACGAGGCCATCTGGCAGTACTTCGCCTCGGTCGCCTTCCCGCCCGAGGAGCAGGTGCGGCGCACCCTGGACGTGCTGGCGGGGGCGGGCCGCCCGCTGTCGCTGCCCGCGCTGGAGCCGCTGGTCGAGCTGCGCCGGACGCGGCTGGAGACGATGCTGAAGGTCCTCGACGTGGACGGGGCCGTGAAGCGGGTCAAGGGCGGCTGGGAGAGCACGGGTCAGCCCTGGGTCTACGACACCGAGCGGTACGCGTGGGTGGCGCGGCAGCGGTCGGCGGAGCAGCAGGCCATGCGGGAGTACGCGACGACGGACGGCTGCCGGATGGAGTTCCTGCGGCGGCGGCTCGACGACGAGGCGGCGGCCCCGTGCGGCCGCTGCGACAACTGCGCGGGCGTCAGGTTCGACGCCAAGGTCTCCGATTCGGCGCTCGACACGGCGCAGGGCGAGCTGCGGCGGGCCGGTGTCGAGGTGGAGCCGCGCAAGATGTGGCCGACCGGACTCGCCGCCGTGGGCGTGGATCTGAAGGGCCGTATCCCGGCCGGTGAGCAGTCCTCCCCGGGCCGGTCGCTGGGCCGGCTCTCGGACATCGGCTGGGGCAACCGGCTGCGGCCGATGCTCTCGGACGGCGCCCCGGACGGGGAGGTGCCGGACGACGTGGTGCAGGCGGTCGTGCGGGTGCTCGCCGACTGGGCGAAGGGCCCGGGCGGTTGGGCCTCGGGCGCGCCGGACGCGCCGCCCCGGCCGGCCGGCGTCGTCACGGTCGCCTCGCACCGCAAGCCGCGGCTGGTGGGGTCGCTGGGCCGACGGATCTCGGAGATCGGCCGGATGCCGCTGCTCGGCACCGTGGAGTACGCGCCGGAGGCCGCCGACCTGCGGATCTCCCGGACCAACAGCGCCCAGCGGGTGGTCGGGCTGCAGCGGTCCCTGGTCGTCCCCGCCGATCTCGCGGAGCGCGTGGCCGCGGCGGGCGGGCCGGTGCTGCTGGTGGACGACCTCGCCGACAGCGGCTGGACCGTGGCGGTGGCCGCGAGGCTGCTGCGGCGCGCGGGGGCGGAGGGGGTGTATCCGCTGGTGCTCGCCGTCCAGGGATGAAACGGGGAGTGAACAATGGGCGACGGGGCAGGGATATGAGAGTCATTCCGGTTCATTCCAGTCAGCGGCGTCAATTGCTCGTTGCCGCCCGCGCACGGGCCAGGAAGAATTGGGAATCCGCCCCGAACGGTCCGTACGCGGCCCGGATGGACCGTGCTGTGGTGCGCCCTCTCACCTATCTGACCCTGCCCGCCGAGCGGGCGTGTATCCGAAGGGAGGACCGTGACCCTCGGATTCGCTCCGTCCTCAGCCTCGTCCATCGCTTCCCCGTCCGGGTCGGCCAGTCGCCTCGCTCGGATGCTCGAACCGGCCGAGTGGGCCGCGGCGGGGATCCCGCTGCTGCGCAGCCCCCGAGAGGTCGTCGGCGGCCTGCACGCCCGGCACCTGCCGACGCCCGCGACCGCGGTGGTCGCCGTCCTCGACCATGAGGAGCGGATCGCCGCCAGCGCCTCGTTCACCCGCCGGTCCGCCCCGGCGGACGGCTGGGAGTTCCGCAACGCGCTCCTCGCCCACCTGCGCCGGGTGATCCCGCACGATCTGCGCCGGCGCACCCCGGTCCGGACGGCCGTGCTGCTCTACTGCCGCGAGGGCGACGAGCGGTGGACGGAGGAGGACGGGGCCTGGATGTGGGGCCTGCGGGATGCCTGCACGCTCCACGGGCTGCGCTGCGGGGCGTACATCACGCTCACCCGGGGCGGCTGGCAGGTGCTCGGCGAGGGGCGCGGCGGACGGCAGCCGAGCTTCGACTCGCCGCCCGTGCCGCTCGGCGAGGAGTCGGCCTACGACCGGCTCGTCCCGCGCATCGCGAGCGGCGCGCCGGAGCCGCTGCGCCGGGCCGCCGCGCGCTGAGCGGCGACCGGTTCCGCCTTCCCCTCGGCGACGCCGACGGGGTCACCGCCGACACGCACGGAACCCGGCCGTCCCTGAAGGGGCGGCCGGGTTCCGGGGGTACGACGATCAGACGCCGGCGCCGAGGACGGCGTTGACGCGCTCGGGCTCGCCGCAGACGACCAGCAGGGCGGTCGCCCGGGTCAGCGCCGCGGGCAGGGACCGGGCCACGGCGGCGTCGGCACCACCGTTGACCGCGACGACCACCACGGGACGGGCCGCGGCCCGCTCCACGGAGGCCGCGTCCGCGAAGAACACGTCCTCGCGGGCGTCCTGCTGCGCCCAGTAGGCGCTCTCGCCGAAGGACAGCTCGTGCGCCGTCCACGGGTGCTGCTCGCCGGTGGTGAGCACCAGCACGTCGCCGGGGGCGCGGCCGGACTCCAGCAGCAGGTCCACGGCCTCCTCGGCGGCGTCGAGAGCGCCGTCGGCGGTGGCGGGGATCAGCTGGAGCTGGGCTCCGGACACCTGGCCGGAACGATTCTCCTGGGCGGCCGGCTGCGGGCGCGGCACCGGCGGCGCGGGCCGCGCGGGGCCGGGGCCCGGGAGGCCGGGTCGCGGGGTGGCCGCGGTACGCGGGCCGGGTACGGGGCGGGGGGTCGGCACGGGACGGTCGGCAGCCGCGGTCGCGCGGGGACCCTGGGCACTCTCAGAAATCTGAGGCTCCTCGGAGATGGGAGGCATGGGTGGATGTCTATCAAACGCCGTCGCGGGGAGCTCCGGCGGGTGGGCGCACGGTGGCGCCCCGGCCACTGGACCGGGCTCCTCCGGCGGGGTCCCGTTCGGGGTCCCGCCGTAGGGGTCCGGTGGCCGGAAGTCAGAAGTCGAAGCCGAGTTGGCCCCCGCTTTCCAGCGCGGCCGCCTCGGCGGAGACACGGACCTTCTTCAGATGCCGCCAGCGCGGCATCGCGTCGAGGTAGGACCAGGAGAGCCGGTGGTACGGGGTGGGGCCCCGTTCCTCCAGCGCGGCCTTGTGGACCGGTGAGGGATATCCGGCGTTGGCGCCGAAGGCGTACGCCGCGTACTCCTCCGACTCCGCCTCCAGCTCCCCCATCAGCGTGTCGCGCCGGACCTTGGCGATCACCGAGGCGGCGGCCACGGCGATGCAGGACTGGTCGCCCTTGATCACCGTACGGACCCGCCAGGGGCTGCCGAGGTAGTCGTGCTTGCCGTCGAGGATCACCGCGTCCGGGCGCACCGGGAGACCTTCGAGGGCCCGGACGGCGGCCAGCCGGAGCGCCGCGGTCATCCCGAGCGCGTCGATCTCCTCGGGCGAGGCGTCACCGAGCGCGTACGCCGTCACCCAGTCCTGGAGCTCGGCGGCTAGCGCGGTGCGCCGCTTCGGGGTGATCAGCTTGGAGTCGGTGAGTCCGGCGGGGGCCCGGCGCAGGCCGGTGACGGCGGCGCACACGGTCACGGGACCGGCCCAGGCGCCGCGGCCGACCTCGTCGACCCCGGCGACGATCTTGGCGCCGGTGGTGGCGCGGATCGAGCGCTCGACAGTGTGGGTGGGTGGTTCGTACGGCATGGCGCCTGACAGGTTACGCCGACGGCCGCCCCCGCCGGTACCCGGATTCCGTCCGGGGACCCGGACCGGCCCGGATCCGGGCCCGAAACGCCCGGATCGGGGGCCGCTCACGGAGCACCCGGGGCCGCCCTCGGCCCGCTCCCCGTCCCGCGCTCCGGGTCCCCGCCCCCTCCCACGCCCCTGGCCTCAGCCCCGCAGCAGGGGGACCATCACCCGGTCGATCAGCTCGGCGATCTCGGTGTCGGTCCATTCGCTGCCGCACACCTTCGAGCGGTACATCATCATGGCGGGAATCACGTCGTACACCAGGTCGCCGGGAGCGTCCGCGCGGACCTCGCCGCGCGCCACACCGCGCTCCAGGACCTCCCGCAGCAGCCGCTTCGAGGGGTCGGTCACGCCGGTGAGGATCAGCGCGTGGAAGCGCTCCGAGGCTTCGGCGTCGCATTCGTGCATGACGGCCCGCAGCGCGAACCCGGGCTTCGAGTACATCGCCGCCCGCACCCTCCGGCACAGCTGGTAGAGGTCCTCGCGGACGTTCCCGTGGTCGGGGGCGTCGCCGAGGGCGGGGAGCGCGGCCCGGAGCGCGTCCACGACGAGGTCCTCCTTGGAGGACCAGCGCCGGTAGACCGCCGCCTTGCCGGTCCGCGCGCCGACGGCGACGCCTTCCATCGTCAGGCCGTTCCAGCCGACCGTGCCGAGCTGTTCGAGCGCCGCGTCGAGGATCGCGCGCTCCAGCACCGCGCCGTGCCGCCGTGGCGCCGACCCCGGTGGCCGAGCGGTGGCCACGGAGTGCGAAGTAACCATCAGGACCTCTCTGTTGGGCCGTCCTCGGGCAAGCGGCAGCGCTCAGTGAACGGTTGCGTTCTCTGAGGGGGAATCACTACCGTGGAGGACAGTGAACGAGTGCGTTCACTGGATTCTTCCGTGGGGGATACACAGTGACAACATCTCCGGTGGACACCCGGACAGGTCCAGGCTCCGCAAGGCACCCGAACCGGCCGGGAATCGCTCTCACCGTCATCGCCGCCTGCCAGTTGATGGTCGTCCTCGACGCCACGATCGTGAACATCGCACTCCCGCACATCCAGCAGGCACTCGCCTTCTCCACCACCGACCTGTCCTGGGTGCTGAGCGCGTACACCCTCACCTTCGGCGGCATGCTGCTGCTCGGCGGCCGGGCGGGCGACATCCTCGGGCGCCGCCGGGTGTTCATGACCGGCATCCTCGTCTTCACCCTCGCCTCGCTGCTCGGCGGCTTCGCGCAGGAGCCGTGGCAACTGCTGGCCGCGCGCGCCCTCCAGGGCGTCGGCGGGGCCATCGCCTCGCCGACCTCGCTCGCGCTGATCACCACGACGTTTCCCGAGGGCCCCGCGCGGAACCGGGCGTTCGGGGTCTTCGCCGCCGTGTCGGCCGGCGGCGGCGCGATCGGCCTGCTGGCCGGCGGCATGCTCACCGAGTGGCTCGACTGGCGCTGGGTGCTGTTCGTGAACGTGCCGATCGGCCTGGTCATCGCCTTCCTGGCGCCCCGCTTCATCAACGAGTCCGAGCGCCACCCCGGCCGTTTCGACCTCGCGGGGGCGTGCTCCTCCACCCTCGGCATGACCGCGCTCGTCTACGGCTTCATCCGCGCCTCGGAGGAGGGCTGGAAGGATCCGCTCACCCTCACGGCCTTCGTCGCGGCGGGCGTCCTGCTGGCGTCCTTCGCGCTCGTCGAGTCGCGGGCCCGGGAACCCATCACCCCCTTGCGAATGTTCGCCGACCGCAACCGCTCCGGCACGTACGTGATCATGCTGAGCCTGGCCGCCGCCATGATGGGCATGTTCTTCTTCATCGTCCTGTTCGTGCAGAACGTGCTCGGCTACAGCCCGATCCGCTCCGGACTCGCGTTCCTCCCGGTGACGCTCGCCATCGGCCTCGGTGCGGCGCTCGCCCAGCGGATGCTGCCGGTCCTCGGCCCGAAGCCGTTCATGGTGACCGGGGCGACGGGCACGGCGATCGGCCTCTTCTGGCTGAGTTTCATCAGCTCGGACAGCTCCTATCTGAGCGGGGTCCTCGGCCCGATGCTCGTCTTCGGCTTCGGCATGGGCCTCAACTTCGTCACCCTCACGCTGACCGCCGTCTCCGGGGTCGCGCAGCACGAGGCCGGGGCCGCGTCGGGGCTGCTCAACGCGACCCAGCAGGTGGGCGGGTCGCTGGGGCTGTCGATCCTGGTCACGGTCTTCGGCACGGCCAGCCGGGAGGAGGGCCGCACCCAGGTCCAGGAGTTCCTCGCGCAGGCCACGCCCGCGCAGCAGGCGGAGTTCGCCCGGACCCACGAGCTGCCGCCGCCCTGGTCGCACGAGGTGCTGACGGCCGGCATCTCGCTGGCGTTCACCGCCGCGGTGGTGATGGCGCTGGTCGCCTTCGTCACGGCGGTGACGGTGATCCGGGTGCGCAAGAGCGACCTGGCGGCGCTGAGCGGCACGGCGGGCGCCGGCGGTCCGGTCGCCTGACCCGTACGGCACCCCCTCGATCCGTACGGGACCCCTTGAGGCTGTACGGGTCAGGGGCGCCGTACGGGTCGGTGCACGGGTCGTAGTCCTCCTCGCGGCCGGGCGTCCCGCACTCCCCCGGCGCGCGGTCTCGACCGCCGGGCGTGGCGGTCCGCTAGGCGGGGGCCCCGCTCGGCAGCCACCCGGGCAGTTCCTCGGTCTGCTCCAGCCACGCGGCCGGCGGTGCCCCGGTCGTGCCGGAGGCGACGACTCCGCCCGCGATGGCGCAGGTGGTGTCGACGTCGCCGCCGACAGCCGCGGTCGTCCAGAACATCCGCTCGTAGTCGCCGAGCGACCGCGCGGCAGACCAGAGCGCGAACGGCACGGTGTCGTGCGCGCTGGTGCGCCGGCCGCTGCCGAGGACGGCCGCCACGGTCGCCGCGTCCCCGTAGTCGAGCATGTCGCGGGCCCGGCGCAGACCGGCCCCGACGGCGCTGCGCGGGACCAGGGCGATGACGCCGTCGAGCAGCGCCTCGGGGGTGGGCGGCCCGGCGGGGTCGGCGGCGAGCGCGGCGGCCGCGGCGACGGCCATCGCGCCGACCACGGCCTCACGGTGCTGGTGGGTGGTGTACGCGGAGATCTCGGCCTGGTGGGTGGCCTGCTCGGGGTCGTCGGCGTACCAGGCGCCGAGCGGGGCGATCCGCATGGCGGCGCCGTTGCCCCACGAGCCCTGCCCCTTGAAGAGGGCGGCGGCGAGCTCCCGCCAGTCGCCGCCCTCCCGGATCAGCCGGAGCATCCGGTTGACGGCGGGGCCGTAGCCGCGGTCGAAGTCGTGGTGGTGGGCGAAGGACGCGGCGAGCGCGTCCTGGTCGATCCGGCCGTGGGTGACGAGGACGGCGAGCACGGAGCAGGCCATCTCGGTGTCGTCGGTCCACTGCCAGGGACCGGTCGGCGGCTCGTGCCGCTTCAGCAGGGGATAGTTGGCGGGGACGAAGTACTGGGAACCCAGGGCGTCCCCCACGGACAGCCCGCGCAGGCTGGCCAGGGCGCGGTCGAGGCGCCGGTCGGAAGAGGAATCAGCGGTCATCGATCTGCCACTCTATCCGGTGGGGCCGTACGGTTCCGGGGTGCGCCAGCGTTCGAAGGGCCGGTCGAGCCGGTACTTCCCGTCCGCTCCGAGCAGCAGCGTCCTGGTCTCCGCGTTTCCCGGGTTGGACAGCGACTCGAAATCGGCGACCGTCCAGTGGAACCAGCGCATGCAGAACAGCCGCATGGTCAGCCCGTGGGTGACGAGCAGGACGTTCGGCGGGTGGTCCGGGGCCTCGAAGCTCCGGTAGAGGCTCTCCAGGAACGCCCCGACGCGGTCGTACACGTCGGCGCCCGACTCGCCCTGGGCGAAGCGGTAGAAGAAGTGCCCGTAGGCGTCCCGGTACGCCTTCTGGAGGCGTACGTCCTCCCGGTCCTGCCAGTTGCCCCAGTCCTGTTCCCGCAGGCGTGGCTCCTCTCTGACGCGTATGTTCTCCGGATCGAGGCGGAAGGCGCGCAGGGTCTCGTGCGTCCGCCGGTACGGCGACACGTAGACGCTGACCTGCTCCCGCCCGAACATCTCCCGCAGCCGTCCCCCCGTCTCCCCGGCCTGCCGCCAGCCGGTCTCGGTGAGCCGGAGCGCGTGGTCGGGCTCCCTCTCGTACACCGTGTCATCGGCATTGCCCTCGGATTCTCCGTGCCGTACGAGGACGATGCGCCGCGGTCGTGCCATGGGACGACCCTAGATCGCCGCGCGCCGGAGGGCTCAGTCGAGCAGGTGTCCGGAGTCCATCCGGCGTACCGTCCCGGTGAAGCGGCGGCGCAGCGCGCGGTCGTGGGAGACGACGACCAGGGCGCCCGGCCACCGCTCCAGCGCCTCCTCCAGCTCCTCGACGAGGCCGAGCGCCAGGTGGTTGGCCGGCTCGTCGAGCAGCAGCAGGTCGGCGGGGCGGGCGAGCAGCCGGGCGAGCGCCAGGCGGCGGCGCTGCCCCGCGGAGAGGCGTCCGACGGGTATCCGCAGGTCGTCGGGGCGGAACAGTCCGTAGGAGAGGAGCAGCCCGGCCTGCTCGTCCTCGGTGAGCGGGAGCCCGCGGCCGAAGGCGGCGAGGAGACGCTCGGCCGGCCGGTGTGCCGGTATCTCCTGGGCGAGGTATCCCGTGCGGCCCCGGCGGGTGATCCGGCCCGTGTCGGGCTCGGCCAGGCCCGCCATGACCCGGAGCAGGGTGGTCTTGCCGGCCCCGTTGCCCCCGTGGATCAGCAGCCGGTCGCCCGAGGCGACGGTGAGCCGGCCGACGCGCAGCCGGTCGGCGACCCGCACCCCGTCCAGCGAGAGGAGCTCGCCCCGGGCGCGGCCGACGGCCGGCCGGGCGGTGAAGGCGAGGGGCCGGGGCGGCTCGGGGACGGGCTCCTCGTGGAGCCGACGCAGGCGCTCCTGGGCGTTGCGCACGCGGCCGGAGACGGATGCCTGGACCCGGCCGCCGGCCCGGTCGTACGCCATCTTGTTGTTGTCCCTGATGCCCCGGCCCGCGGCCACGCCGTGAGCGGTGGTCGTGGCGTACGCGGCGAGGCGCTCGGTCTCGGCCAGCCAGTCCGCGTGGGCCTGCTCCCAGCGGCGCCGGGCCGCGGCCCGCTCGGCGCGGAAGCCCGCGTAGCCGTCGCCGTACCGCACGACGGCGCGGCGGTCGGCGTCGACCTCCAGGATCGCGGTGGCCACCCGCTCCAGGAAGGCGCGGTCGTGGGAGACGGCCACGACGGTGCCCTGGTGGGCGAGGAGGGAGTCCTCCAGCCAGTCGAGCGCCCTGGCGTCCAGGTGGTTGGTCGGCTCGTCGAGGAACAGCACCTCGGGCGCCGCCGCGACGGCGCAGGCGATCCCGAGCCTGGCGCGCTCGCCGCCGGAGAGGCTGCCGAGCACGCGCGCCCGGTCCAGGCGGGCCAGTCCGAGGGCGTGCAGGGCCTTGTCGACGCGGGCGTCGGCCTCGTATCCCCCGCGCAGCTCGAAGGCGGTGAGCAGGTCCCCGTACGCGGCGAGGGTCCGCGGGTCCGCCGTGCCGAGGCCGGCCTCCAGCGCGCGCAGGCGCCGCTCCATGGCCCGCAGCTCGCCGAGCGCGGCGTCGACGGCCTCGGTGACGGTGGCTCCGGGCGGCAGCTCGGGTGTCTGGGCGAGCAGGGCGGTGCCGCCGTCGGCGACGGTGACGGCCTGTCCCGAGTCGGGGCTGTCGAGTCCCGCGAGTATGCGGAGCAGGGTGGATTTCCCCGCTCCGTTCTCCCCCACGATCCCGATCCGCTCGCCGGGGCGCACGGTGAGCGAGACCTGGTCGAGCAGCAGGCGTTCGCCGCGGGTCACGGTCACGTCGTGAAGGGAGATCTGGGTGGGCGTGGGCAAGGGGCGCCTCCGGTCCGGGAAGGACGAGCTCCGGCTAACGCGACGGTTGTCGCATTACGCCGAGTGTGGCACACTCGTATCCACTAACGCAACGGGAGTAGCGATTGAACGAGTCATCCGAGGCGGAGACCTCCCCCGCCCCCGGCAGCAGACGCCCCGGCGGGCGCACGGCACGGACCCGCGCCGCCGTGCGGGACGCTGTCCTGACCGGGCTGGCCGAGCACGGCTATCCCGCCCTCACCGTCGAGTACGTGGCGGAGCGGTCCGGCGTGCACAAGACGACGCTCTACCGGCGCTGGGGCGACGTCGAGGGCATGCTCGCGGACGCGCTCGCGCTCGCCGGCGAGGACGCGTGGACGGCCCCGGACACCGGGAGCCTCGGGGGCGATCTGCTGGCACTGGCCCGCGAGGTGGCCGACGCCTTCGCCGACCCGGCGCGGGCCGCCGCGCCGACGGCCTTCGTCGCCGCCGCGTTCCAGTCGGCGACGGCCGCGGACTCCCTGCGCGCCTTCTACGCGGAGCGGTTCCGGCGCTGCGAGCCCGTGGTGGACCGGGCCGTGGCCCGCGGCGAGGCCCCGGCAGGCACGGACGCGGGCGCGGTCGTGCGGGCCGTGTCGGCGCCGCTCTTCCTGCGCCTGTTCGTCACCAGGGAGCCGGTGGACGGCGCGGTGGCCGAGGAGGCGGCGCGGACGGTCCTCGCGGCGGTGGAGGCGGGGGCCTTCATACGCGCGGCGGAGCCGTCGACCGGATCGGCGCCCCCACCCTGATCCGCCTCACCCGCCCAGCCCGGCCCACCACACCCGGCCCCGCCCAGCCCAGCCCGGCCCGCCGCGCCCGGGCCAGCCCAGCCCAGCCCAGCCCGGCCCACCCAGCCCAGCCCGGCCCACCCGGCCCAGCCCGCCGCATCCCCCGCCCACGGACTCCCCCGCGCAGCGCCCCCATCCACGCGTCCCCATCCACGCACCCCCCGGTCAGACCGCCCAGGCCGACTCAAGCTGCACGACGTCCCCCGTCAGGGCCGCCACGTCGGCGGCGGTCTGGGCGCGCAGGCCGAGGCGTTCGATGCGCTCCACTCGGTATTTGCCGTGCTCGGCGGCTGAGTTCCACATCGACAGCACCACGAACTCGTGCCCCGGCGCCTCGCCGAAGAGCCCGCGGAGCATCCCGGGGGACCCGGCCATCGCCGGGTTCCACACCTTCTCCTGCATGAGGACGAAGTGCTCGGCCCGCTCCTCGTGCACACGGCTGTGCGCGACCCGCGCCACGTCGGCGTCGGCGAACCGCGGCTCGAACCCCGTCTTCACGTCGAAGCGGTGGTCGAACAGCTTGACCTGGGCGTTCTTGAAGGTGCCGGCCTGCGCCGCGGCGAGCCGGTCATGGGAGCGCGCCATGAACGAGTCGTAGAACGCCCGGCTCTCCCAGAACGCGAAGACATGGGCGACATCCGGCCGTCGCCGGCTCCAGCCGCCACCCTGCCCCCGGAAGCCCGGCTCCCCGAGCAGCCCCGCCCATTTCCGCTGCCCCCGCTCGAACCCTCGACGGTCCACCACGGTGCAGCGAATCCACTTGACCAGCACCGCGCCATGGTACGGGTCGAAACGACGCGCCGTCAGACCGTCGCGGACCCCAGCCGCAGCAGCCCCTCGGCCTCCTCGTCGTCCAGTTCGATTCCGAAGATCCGGGCCAGCGTTCCGGTCAACTCCGCCGGTCCGACGACGCGTTCCTCGGTCGCGCCGTCCACGCGGACCGAGGTCAGGGTGGACCGCACGAGCGCGAGCCGGGCCTCGGCGCCCGGCCGCAGGGCCACCACCTGGCCGACGAAGCGCGACTGCGGGTGGCTGGAGCTGTAGTGGTTCATCAGCTCGAAGTCCACGGGGTACACGGGGTGCGGCGCGAACGCGTACAGGTCGGCCCACCCCTCCGGGCGAAGCGCGCGCAGCACGTGGACGCCCCCGGGCTCGGCCGCGACGCCGAAGACCCAGCCGTCCTGCTCGACCCGCGCGCCGTCGGCCAGCGGGACCGGCTCCAGCGGGCCCTGCCAGCCGAACCCGGTGTCGGCGAGCCACTGTTCGCCGTCGACCGTGACGACGAGGAGGGCGTGGGTGACGGGGGTCAGCGCGCTCCCGCGCGAGCGGTTGCGGGCCGCGCGCCCGGCGACGTCGAAGCCGATCCGCTCCAGGGCGGCGGCGAAGAGCGAGTTCTGCTCGTAGCAGTAGCCGCCGCGGCGCCGGCCGACCAACTTGGCCTGGAGGCTCCCCAGATCGAGCGGGACGCGGCGCCCGAGGGCCACGTCCACGTTCTCGAAGGGGATGGCCGCCACATGGGCGCGGTGCAGCGCGCGCAGCGTCCGAAGGTCCGGCGCGACGGCGCCCGAGTGGCCGATCCTCGCCAGATATGCGTCCAGATCCAGCTCTTCCCCGCTCCACATACCGCACTCCCCCCGAACCGATGACACGTTGATCACATGACACCATGAACGGTGACACCATGGACGGGACGTCAGGAACCGCGCAGGGAGAGGGGATTCATGGTGAGCGGACTCAACAAGGGGGTCGGCAAGGCCGAGGTGACGCTCAAGTGGGACCCGAGTCCGATGGGCAGCCCGGCGCACGACCTGGACCTCGTCGCGGGGGTCTACACCGCCGACGCGCCCTACGGCCCGCCGGCCTATCTCGTGCACTTCGACAGCCGCTCCCCCGACGGCACGATCACCCTCAACCGCGACAGCCGTACGGGGCAGGGCTTCGGCTACGACGAGGCGATGACCCTGGAGCTGACGCGCCTGGCCCCCCGCTACGCGCGCGTGGTCGTCGGCGTGGCGATCCAGCAGCGCGGCGGCCGGCTCACCTTCGGCCAGGTCGCCCACACGGGCGTCCGGGTCCGCGAGGGCTACACCGATCTGCTGGAGGACGACTTCTCGTCCGTGTCGGACGCGACCGCCGCGACCATCGTCGAGTTCACCCGCGAGGGGCCCGAGGTCTGGACCCTGCGCCCGCTGCCCGTCGGCTTCGACATCGATCCGGGCGACTTCGGCGCCGAGATGGGCGCGCGGCACGCCTGAGCGACGGGCGGGGGCCGGGCGGACGACGCCCGGCCCCCGACCCGCTCAGCGCGCGGCCCAGCCGGGCAGCGTGGGCAGCACGCGCTCGGCGATCCGCAGCAGGGCCGCGTCGTCGGGGGCGGCCTCGTCCTGGCGCCAGATGACGAGCTCGTACGAACCGCCGCCGTCCTTGGCGTCCTTGGCGACCAGCAGGTGCCGGGCGATGCCGCCGGGGGCGCTCTCGGCCTCGCTCCCGCCGGCGAGCGGGATCTTGAGGGCGAGGGTCCGGTCCGAGTAGAGGACCGCCTGGCGCCCCAGCACCCGCGTGGGCTCCGCCGTCTTCCCGAGGAGCCGCCCCATCGTGGCGACCGGCAGGCGGTCGTAGGAGACCGACAGCTTCGCCGCGTACGTCGGGAAGCGCACGTCCCCCTCGGGCGCCGCGATGCCGGTGCGCGCGTCGCTGCCGATCCACCCGTCGCTGCCCCAGGCGTTCTGGGCCTCCTCGCCGGGGGTGCCGAGGAGGCGCGGCAGGTCCGGCCGGTTCAGCGCCCGGCAGAGCGCGTCGCCCGGGACGTATCCGGCCGGGCGCGTGCGCCGGGGCTCCGGCGAGCCCTCGGGCGTCGCGGGGTGCGAGGGCGTGCACACGGCCGGGCCGCGCGCCTGGGCCTCCTCCGCGTCGGCCTTGGCCATGTACCAGAAGCCGCCCGCCAGGACGCCCCCCAGCGCCAGCGCGGCGATCGCCTGCCCGGCCACGTTCGACCGGCTCAGCGCCCCGTCCGTGCCTTCGGTTCCCTCGGTCATGTCCTGTCCCCCTGTCGTACGCGCGTGATCATCACGCGGGCGGCGAGCCTACCGGTCGGTACGCGAACGTGCGTACGCCTGGGGGGCGGATACGCCGATGAGGGCGCCGACCCGTGGCCGGCGCCCTCATCAGGTACTACTCAGAACGGAACCGCTCAGCTGCAGCCGCTGGTCGAGCCGCAGCCCTCGCAGATGTAGCAGGAGCCGGCGCGCTGCATCTTCGTGCCGCAGGAGAAGCAGAGCGGGGCGTCCGCGCTGATGCCCAGCTGCATCTCGACGAGCTCGGCCGAGGTGTGGGCCTGCTTCGGGGCCGGGACCTCGACGCGGACCTCGGCGGCCACGGCCTTCGGCTCCTGGGCGCGCGGGGCGGACTGGGCCAGGCCCTCGACGTCCACGTCCTCGTCGGACTGCTCGTACGAGCCGGTCTCCAGGTGACGCTGGCGCTCCTCGGCGGAGTGGATGCCGAGCGCGGAGCGGGTCTCGAAGGGCAGGAAGTCCAGCGCCAGGCGGCGGAAGATGTAGTCGACGATCGACTGCGCCATCCGCACGTCCGGGTCGTCCGTCATGCCGGCCGGCTCGAAGCGCATGTTGGTGAACTTCGAGACGTAGGTCTCCAGCGGGACGCCGTACTGCAGGCCGACGGAGACGGCGATGGAGAAGGCGTCCATCATGCCCGCGAGCGTCGAGCCCTGCTTGGACATCTTCAGGAAGACCTCGCCGAGACCGTCGTCCGGGTAGGAGTTGGCGGTCATGTAGCCCTCGGCGCCACCCACGGTGAAGGAGGTGGTGATCCCCGGACGGCCCTTCGGGAGGCGCTTGCGCACCGGGCGGTACTCGACGACCTTCTCGACGGCCTCGCGGATCGTCGCCTCGGACTTCGCGGTGACCTCGGCCTTCTCGTCCTCCTTCTTCTTCGCGGAGAGCGGCTGGCCGACCTTGCAGTTGTCGCGGTAGATGGCGAGCGCCTTGACGCCCATCTTCCACGCCTCGAAGTAGACCTCCTCGACGTCCTCGACCGTGGCCGTCTCCGGCAGGTTCACGGTCTTGGAGAGGGCGCCGGAGATCCACGGCTGGATGGCGGCCATCATGCGGACGTGGCCCATCGCGGAGATGGAACGCTCGCCCATGGCGCAGTCGAAGACCTCGTAGTGCTCGGTCTTCAGGCCGGGGGCGTCGACCACGTTGCCGTGCTCGGCGATGTGGGCGACGATCGCCTCGATCTGCTCCTCCTGGTAACCCAGGCGGCGCAGGGCCTGCGGGACGGTGCCGTTGACGATCTGCATCGAGCCGCCGCCGACCAGCTTCTTGAACTTGACCAGGGCGAGGTCGGGCTCCAGGCCGGTGGTGTCGCAGGACATCGCGAGACCGATGGTGCCGGTGGGCGCGATGACCGAAGCCTGCGCGTTGCGGAAGCCGTTCTTGGCACCGAGGCGGATCACGTCCTGCCACGCCTCGGTGGCGGCGGCCCAGATCGGCGAGTCCAGGTCGTCGAAGCGGACGGCCTTGGTGTTCTCGTCGGCGTGCTGCCGCATGACGCGCTGGTGCGGCTCGGCGTTGCGGGCGTAGCCGTCGTAGGCGCCGACGACACCGGCGAGCTCGGCGGAGCGCTTGTACGAGGTGCCGGTCATCAGGGAGGAGATGGCACCGGCGAGGGCGCGACCGCCGTCGGAGTCGTACGCGTGGCCCGTCGCCATCAGCAGGGCGCCGAGGTTGGCGTAGCCGATGCCGAGCTGGCGGAAGGCGCGGGTGTTCTCGCCGATCTTCTCGGTGGGGAAGTCGGCGAAGCAGATGGAGATGTCCATCGCGGTGATGACGAGCTCGACGACCTTGGCGAAGCGCTCGACGTCGAAGGACTGGGCGCCCTTGCCGTCGTCCTTGAGGAACTTCATCAGGTTGAGCGAGGCGAGGTTGCAGGACGTGTTGTCCAGGTGCATGTACTCGCTGCACGGGTTCGAGCCGTTGATGCGGCCGGACTCCGGGCAAGTGTGCCACTGGTTGATCGTGTCGTCGTACTGGATGCCCGGGTCGGCGCAGGCCCACGCGGCCTCGGCCATCTTGCGGAAGAGCGACTTGGCGTCGACCTCCTCGATGACCTCGCCGGTCATGCGGGAGGTGAGACCGAACTTCCCGCCGGACTCGACGGCCTTCATGAACGTGTCGTTCACGCGGACGGAGTTGTTGGCGTTCTGGTACTGGACGGACGTGATGTCGTCGCCGCCCAGGTCCATGTCGAAGCCCGCGTCACGGAGGGCGCGGATCTTCTCCTCCTCCTTGACCTTGGTCTCGATGAAGTTCTCGATGTCGGGGTGGTCGACGTCGAGGATGACCATCTTGGCCGCGCGACGGGTGGCGCCGCCCGACTTGATCGTTCCCGCGGAGGCGTCGGCGCCGCGCATGAAGGAGACCGGGCCGGAGGCGTTGCCGCCGGAGGAGAGCAGCTCCTTGGAGGAGCGGATGCGGGAGAGGTTCAGGCCGGCGCCGGAGCCGCCCTTGAAGATCATGCCCTCTTCCTTGTACCAGTCGAGGATCGACTCCATGGAGTCGTCGACGGACAGGATGAAGCAGGCGGAGACCTGCTGGGGCTGCGGGGTGCCGACGTTGAACCACACCGGGCTGTTGAAGCTGAAGATCTGGTGCAGGAGGGCGTACGCCAGCTCGTGCTCGAAGATCTCGGCGTCGGCGGGCGAGGCGAAGTAGCCGTACTCCTCGCCGGCCTTCGTGTAGGTCTTCACGATCCGGTCGATGAGCTGCTTGAGACCGGTCTCGCGCTGCGGGGTGCCGACGGCCCCGCGGAAGTACTTGCTGGTGACGATGTTGACCGCGTTCACCGACCAGAAGTCGGGGAACTCGACGCCGCGCTGCTCGAAGTTGATCGAGCCGTCGCGCCAGTTGGTCATGACGACGTCACGGCGCTCCCAGCTCACCTCGTCGTACGGATGCACGCCGGGGGTGGTATGGATGCGCTCGATACGCAGGCCCTTGCTCGCCGCCTTGGCTCCCTTGGTGCGGGAACCACGTGCCGGACCGCTCGCCGTCTCTGTCATGCCGCCTCCCATATACGGGCAAAACACGCTGGAGCGCCCGGAAAATTCCAGGGCTCCGCCTTCGGTAATGATCTTGTGGTGCAGTTGCCACGAGCGCCTCACGGTCGGCTCGGGGCAGGTCTTTCGGGGCCGCGCGGCGGCCTTTCGCCGGATCGACCGCTGACGGGTCGGGCCGGCCCGCCGGTCTAGTCGGCGGCGGTGGCGGGAACGGGGACCTCGACGGTCACTCCGGCCCCGCGGGGCTCAGCGGGAGGCCGCTCACGGAGTTCCGTGATGGCGGCCTCGAAGTCTTCGAGGCTGTCGAAAGCCTTGTACACCGACGCGAACCGGAGGTACGCGACGAGGTCGAGCTCCTGCAGCGGGCCCAGGATGGCCAGGCCCACGTCGTGGGTGGTCAGCTCGGCGCTGCCGGTGGCGCGCACCGCCTCCTCGACCCGCTGGCCGAGCTTGGCGAGGGCGTCCTCGGTGACCGGCCGCCCCTGGCACGCCTTGCGCACGCCGGAGATGACCTTCGTACGGCTGAAGGGTTCGGTGACCCCGGACCGCTTGACCACCATCAGTGAGCACGTCTCCACCGTGGTGAAACGGCGGGAGCAGTCGGGGCACTGGCGACGGCGTCGGATCGACGTTCCGTCATCGGTGGTGCGACTGTCGACGACCCGGCTGTCGGGGTGCCTGCAGAAGGGGCAGTGCATGTGGTTCCGACCCTCCCTCGCGGCACGACTGAATAGCCTCACCAGGCCCGTCAAGGCCCTCGAAGCGACCACCAGCATAGGTGATGCGGCGACCCCCGGCAGACCCGAGGACCACTACTTCTAGGTGGCCGATGCGATACAACCACTAGATCTTGGGTTGGCCCGCGATTTCGACCCGAACCGCGTGTCGCCGCTCCCGACCGGCCACGAGGCTACGGGAAGGGCGCGGCGGCGCTGATTCCGGGGTGCCCGATGCGACACTGGGAGGGCACCCGGCCGCGCGCGGCCCGGCGCTGAAGGTTACCGTAATGACCGAATTGAGCGGTCCTCGACCCTCTCGGCACCCGGCGCTCCGGAGGGGCCCGGGAGGGGCCGGGCGCAGCTCTCCGGCGGCGTTCGGTCACGCTCCGTGGACGGCGTATACACCCCCGTACGCACACACGTAAGGCGATCTGCGATTTTTCACTCGAACGTGTGTTTGGCGCAACCTTTCGAAAGCCACTACCGTTGTGCCAGCCAGGGAGACCATTCGAGAGGGGCCGCCGACGTGACCACCACCGCAGACAGTGCCACCATCACTGCCCAGGACCGCTCCCAGGGCCGACTCGAGCCGGTGCATGCGATGAATGACGCAGCCATGAGCGGGGAGGAGCCAGGCCGACCCGCCCGCTCGCTCCCCGGACGCCCCCCTGGCATCCGGGCGGACAGCTCCGGCCTCACCGACCGGCAGCGCAGGGTCATCGAGGTCATCCGCGACTCGGTCCAGCGCCGCGGCTACCCGCCGTCGATGCGCGAGATCGGCCAGGCCGTGGGCCTCTCCAGCACCTCCTCCGTGGCGCACCAGCTGATGGCCCTGGAGCGCAAGGGCTTCCTGCGCCGCGACCCGCACCGGCCGCGCGCGTACGAGGTGCGCGGCTCGGACCAGCCGAGCACGCAGCCCACGGACACCACGGGCAAGCCCGCCGCCTCGTACGTCCCCCTGGTCGGGCGGATCGCGGCCGGTGGACCCATCCTGGCCGAGGAGTCCGTCGAGGACGTCTTCCCGCTCCCCCGCCAGCTGGTGGGCGACGGCGAGCTCTTCGTCCTCAAGGTCGTCGGCGACTCCATGATCGAGGCCGCCATCTGCGACGGGGACTGGGTGACGGTCCGCCGCCAGCCCGTCGCGGAGAACGGCGACATCGTCGCCGCCATGCTCGACGGCGAGGCCACGGTCAAGCGCTTCAAGCGCGAGGACGGCCACGTCTGGCTGCTCCCGCACAACGCGGCGTACCAGCCGATCCCCGGCGACGAGGCCACCATCCTCGGCAAGGTCGTCGCCGTGCTGCGACGGGTGTGACCCCACCTCGTCGGCCCTGAACCGGGCCCCGGGACCCACTGCGCCGGTCCCGGGGCCCTGCCGTGTCTCCAGGGCCCCCAGGACGTGGGCTACGCCTCCGCCGACGCCGACGAGGCCGCCGCGTCGATGGCCGCCAGCGACTTGCGCACCTGATTGCGGTCCGTGGTGTACCAGAAGTCCGGCAGCGACGCCTTCAGATAGCTGCCGTAGCGGGCCGTCGCGAGCCGCGGGTCCAGCACCGCCACGACACCCCGGTCCCCGGTCGCCCGGACCAGCCGGCCGGCCCCCTGCGCCATCAGCAGCGCCGCGTGCGTCGCCGCGACCGCCATGAAGCCGTTGCCCCCGGCGTCCTCCACCGCCTTCTGCCGCGCGCTCATCAGCGGGTCGTCGGGCCGGGGGAAGGGGATCTTGTCCATGACCACGAGCTGGCAGCTCGGGCCCGGCACGTCGACGCCCTGCCAGAGCGAGAGCGTGCCGAAGAGACAGGTCTTCGGGTCCGCGGCGAAGTTCTTGATCAGCTCGCCGAGGGTGTCCTCGCCCTGGAGCAGGATCGGCAGCTCGGGGATCCGGCTCCGCAGCTCCTCCGCCGCCTGCTGGGCGGCCCGCATCGAGGAGAACAGGCCGAGCGTCCGCCCGCCGGCCGCCTGCATCAGCTCTGTCAGCTCGTCCAGCATGTCGCCGCGCTCGCCGTCCCGGGCGGGCCGGTTCAGGTGCTTGGCGACGTACAGGATCCCCTGCCTCGGATAGTCGAAGGGCGAGCCGACGTCGATGCCCTTCCAGACCGGCAGGTCGTCGCCCGTGGTGCCCTCGGGCGCCAGCCCGAGCGAGGCGCCCACCCCGTTGAAGTCGCCGCCCAGCTTGAGCGTGGCGGAGGTGAGGACCACCGAACGGTCGGCGAACAGCTTCTCGCGCAGCAGCCCGGAGACGCTCATCGGGGCGACCCGCAGCGAGGCGCCGAAGCGGTCGTGCCGCTCGTACCAGACGACGTCGTACTCCGAGCCCAGGGTGATCCGCTCGGCCACCCCGTGCACCGTCTCCACCGAGGCCATGGCCTGCTTGCGGACGGCGTCCTCGTCCTGGACCGCGCGGTCCCGGGTGTTGCCGAGGGCCGTGAT
The DNA here is from genome assembly GCF_040650575.1 of Streptomyces sp. NPDC048659. Lineage (NCBI taxonomy): Bacteria > Bacillati > Actinomycetota > Actinomycetes > Kitasatosporales > Streptomycetaceae > Streptomyces > Streptomyces sp. NPDC048659. The sequence goes on from NZ_JBEZHM010000036.1 coordinate 79,150, forward strand.
CACGGCGCGGGCGGCGTCGCGCAGCGCCATCAGCGCGTACGACAGGTCCTCCGGGATCTCCTCCAGGCGGCCCGGGAGCGCCAGCTCCATCAGCCGCTCGAAGCCCTCGGCCGCCGTCTGGAGCTGGTCCGCCGTCTTCTCGTCGACCAGCTTCGCCGCCCGGCGCACCGCCCGGTTGACCTGGCCCGGGGTGAGCTCGCCGGTGGCCACGCCGGTGACCCGGGAGACCAGCTCGTGGGCCTCGTCCACGATCAGCACCTCGTGCTGCGGGAGCACCGGGGCGCCCTCGATCGCGTCGATGGCGAGCAGCGCGTGGTTGGTGACGACGACCTCGGCGAGCTTGGCGCGCTCGCGGGCCGCCTCGGCGAAGCACTCCGGCCCGTACGCGCACTTGCTCGCGCCCAGGCACTCGCGCGAGGAGACCGAGACCTGCGCCCAGGCCCGGTCGGAGACACCCGGTGTCAGGTCGTCCCGGTCGCCGGTCTCCGTCTCGTCCGACCAGTCCCGCAGCCGCAGCAGGTCCTGGCCCAGCTTGCTGGTGGGGGCGGCGGCCTCGAAGGGGTCGAAGAGGCCGTCCTCCTCGTCCTGCGGGACCCCCTCGTGCAGCCGGTGCAGGCACAGGTAGTTCGACCGGCCCTTGAGCATGGCGAACTCTGGGCGGCGCCGGAGCTGCGGATGCAGGGCGTCGACCGTGCGCGGCAGGTCGCGCTCGACGAGCTGGCGCTGGAGGGCCAGCGTCGCCGTCGCGACCACCACCCGCTCCCCCTGCGCCAGCGCCGGAACGAGATAGCCGAGCGATTTACCGGTGCCGGTGCCGGCCTGGACGAGGAGGTGGGAACCGTCGTCGATGGCCTCGGTCACGGCCTCGGCCATGGCGACCTGGCCGGGGCGCTCCACGCCGCCGACGGCGGCGACGGCGGCGTGGAGGAGATCAGGGAGGGATGGCTTCGTCATAGCGCTTCCAGCCTACGGGGCGGCACCGACAGCCGGTCCCTCCCCCGTGCTCACGCGAGCGGGTTCGGGACGGTGCCGTGGACGGCCGCGTGCGGGCGTTCGGGCCGGTCGCGGTAGCCGTCGAGGTGGAGCCGGTTGCGGTTGAGACAGAGGCGCTCGATCCGCGGGACCAGCAGGTCGAACAGCTCGAAGCGTTCCTTCAGCTCGGGGAAGCGGGCCTGGTGGCGCAGGATCTCGGCGCGCAGCAGGGTCCAGAACTCCTCCTCCGGGAGGTCCAGTTGCTCCTCGTACAGCGGGGCGAGGTAGCGGAAGACGCCGACGAAGAGCCCCGAATGGATGAACTGGGTGAGGAAGTCGGGCTCCTCGGTGAGCAGCACGGCCCGGACGTCGTCCGGCATGCCGGCGTGCTCGGGCAGCGGGTGGGCGCTGATGTTGACGTCGTCGACGAAGTCCTTGATCGCCAGGCGTACGGGCACGTCGTCCGCGTCGAAGACGACGATGGCGTTCTCGCCGTGCGGGGAGAAGACCGTGCCGTACTGGTAGAGGAAGTGCAGCAGCGGCGGCATCAGGGCGGCGAAGAGGCGCTGCAGCCAGGCGCGCGGGGCGAGCCCGGAGCGGCCGACGAGCTCGGCGACGAAGGCGCGCCCCTCGGGGTCGGTGTGCAGCAGGGCGGCGAGGGTCCGGGCGCGCTCGCCGGGCGGCAGCCGCAGGGGCTCGCGCCAGATCGCGCCGAGGAGCTCCTTGTACTGGTACGGGACCTCCGGCAGCCGGTCGTACAGCGGGTGCTCGACGGTGACGGAGGCGACCTCGCCGAGCAGGATCACCCCGCACTCCTCGCGCAGGAAGGGGTCGCCGTCGCGCAGGCCGTGCACCCAGGAGGTGACGGCGGGGGCGGCGAGGGTGCGTTCGGTGGGCAGGCCGCGCCAGACGAGGGTGTTGAGGACGGAGAGCGGCAGCTTGACCGTGTGGCGGTCGGGGCGGCTGGTGTTGAGGAAGGTGCGGACCGACTGCTGCGGGAGGCGCAGGTCGGCGTCCTCGGTGAGCGGGACGAGGGCCCCGGAGGCGATGGCGGGGGCGTACAGCGGGAGCAGGACCTCGTCCCACTGCCAGGGGTGGACGGGCAGCAGGAGATAGCCGTCGGGGTCGAGGCCGCGGGCGCGCAGGGTGGTGCGGAAGCCCTCCCGGACCTCGGGGTCGAGCTCGCGGGCGTACAGCAGGTCGGGGGTGTCGAGGCCCGCGACGCCTCGGTAGGCGGCGATCCGGCTGCTGACGGCGATCCAGGGCAGCCGGGCGGGGCGGCGGGACTCGGGGGCCCAGCGGGCGGTGTCGGCGGCGGAGAAGCCGATGCGGCCCTTGTTCAGGACGAGCCAGGGGTGACCGGTCTGGTGGCCTTCGAGCTCCGCGTAGCCGAGCTCGGCGAGCCGGGCGGCGGGCAGCGCGGTGTGGTCGAGCCGGGTGTCGGCGGCGAGGGTGGTGGTGAGCTCGCGGATGAGGTGCCCGAGGGTGGCGCCGTCGAGGTCGAGCAGGCGCCGGGCGCGGACCAGGAACTCCAGGGGGTCGCCGGCGGGGGCGCCGTCCACGGTGATCGAGCCGGGGGTGATCCGCCAGCCGTCGTAGGCGCCGCGGCGGGCGGTGAAGGCGAGCGTGCCGCCGTCGTCGAGGGTGAGGGTGTACGGGCGGGTCCGGCCGTCCTCGCCGCCGGGCCCGGCCGGTAGGGGTTCGATGACCTCCTCGTACGCGAACTCGGCGAGGGCCTTGGCGAGCATCCGGGCCGAGGCGCGGGCCCAGGTGTCGGGATTCAGTTCGGGCGGCCCGCTGGGGGCCGGCGGGGCGGGCGGGGCGGAGTCGTGGGGTGCAGGGGACGACGACACGGGGACTCCTCTGGGTGGGCACCGCTGTGGGTCGGCGGTGGGTACGGGACGGGGGAAGCGGCTCGGGCGGTGGTGCTCAGGCGCTGGTCACAGGAGCTTGCGGTGGGCGCGGTCGCGGACCATTAACGCGGCACGCTTCCCGGGGAGCTCGACCTCCGCGGACAGACGGAAGCCGGCGCCGAGGAAGGCGGCGACGGAGGGGGTGTTGCGCAGGTCGGGCTCGGCGAGGACCCGGGTGCAGCGGGGCCGGTGGTCGAGGACGAGGTCGGCGACGGCGCGCAGCAGGCCCGTGCCGAGGCCCCGGCCGCGGTCGGCGACGCCGCCGATGAGCAGGTGGATCCCGGTGTCGTGGGGGCGCGCCGGGTAGTGGCGGGCGAGCGGGTCGAGGTCGGCGCGGTAGATCTCGAAGTAGCTCATCGGGGTGCCGTCGAGGACGCCGAGGCAGGGCACGCTGCGGCCGTCGGCGTCGAGCTGGGCGCGGATGTGGGCGGCGGTGACGTCCGGGGCTCCGGCGAGCTCCCAGAAGGCGGCGACGGCGGGGTCGTTCATCCAGCGGGCGACGAGCGGCAGGTCCCGGTCGAGGCGGACGGGGACGAGCCGGAAGGACCCGAAGGGGGTGGCGGCGGGGTGCCAGTCGGCGACGGAGTCCAGGAGGTCGGCGTCGGCGGGCGGGGGCGGTGGCGGCGGGTCGGTGGCGAGGAGGGCGACGAGCTCCTCGGTCAGGTGGAGGTCCAGGGTGTCGTCGGCGCCGGTGGGCCCGGTGCCGGGGTGCGCTTCGGTGGGAGGCACGGGACGCGCTCCTCTCGGCGGGTCGGTGTCGGTTGTTTCCGTGGGCGTACGGGGGGGGGAGCGGCGGGCCCGGGGACGGTCAGGCGCGCAGCGGGTTGGTGACGGTGACGTAGACGGACTGGGTGTCGACGGGGCCGACCAGTTCGTCGAGGCCGTGCAGGCGGGTGAGCAGGTTGGCCTTGCAGCGCAGGGTCGCGGCCTCCAGGAGGCGGTGCGGCAGCGGGGAGCCGAGGCCGGTCGCGGCGGTGAGGAACTGGCGCAGGGCGGCGAGCAGGACGCGCTCGTCGGCGAGGTGCTGGGCGCCGAACGCGCCGATGAGGCCGAGGATGTTGTTGATGCCGAGGTAGTAGGCGAAGCGCTCGTCGGTGACCTGGTCGGAGACGAAGGTGTCGCTGGTGGCGCCGATGCCGGGCAGGCGGCTCTCCAGCTCGTCGCGGCGGGACTCGCGGAAGTAGTAGCCCTGGTTGTCGCGGTAGCGGCCGCCGGCGGGCCAGCCCTCGGGGTCGAGCAGGACCAGGGTGTTCTGCTGGTGGGCCTCCAGGGCGACCCCCGCGTGCCCGTCGAGCCAGAGGAGGGGGCGGACCACGAGGTCGAGGTAGCGCAGGAACCACTCGGTGGCGACGGCGGTGGTGGGGCGGCCGGTGCGGGCGGAGAGCCGGACGACGACCTCGGCGAGCCGCGAGCTCATCCGGGGCGAGCCGGGGCCGGGGCGGGGGGAGGTGAGGGCGGCGAGGCAGACGGCGTCGTCGCCTGCGGCGAAGGGGTTGTGCCGGATCATCACGTCGAGTCCGGGGACGGGCTCGCCCTCGGGGGTGTCGACGGCGAGCCAGGCGGGGTCGCGGACGATGTCGAAGCCGGGGTGGGCGGCCTGCCACTCGTCGACGAGTCCGGTGCGCAGCAGGCGGTGCACCTCGACACCCCGGTGGAGCTCCTTGCGCAGGTTCTCGCGGCGGGAGTTGGTGATGCGTACGCCGAGGGAGAGCTTGAGCATGGCGCGGGCGCCGGGGCGGTGCACGGTGCGGACGGAGGAGGTGGGGTGCCAGGGGGCGCCGTGCGGGCCGAGGTCGTGGAGCAGTCCGGCGTCGAGGAGGGCGGCGACGGCGGGTCGGTGCCTCAGCTCGCGGGCCTGCCAGGGGTGGAGGGGCAGGGCGGCGGTGCCGTCGGGGAGGTCGAGGCCCTCGGCGAAGGCGGCGGTGAGCTGGGCGGCGGCCACGGGGCGGCCCTGCTCGGTCCAGGCGGAGTCGGTGGCGAGGACGCGGGGGTCGACGGCCATCCAGTGGAGCCGGAAGGAGCCGTGGGTCTCGGGCGAGTAGCGGCGGGACTCGCTGTCGGAGAGGCCCTCGCGGCTCTTGGGGGTGGGGTGCAGGGGGTGGCCGAGGAGGAGGGACTGCTCGGCGGTGAGGAAGAGGTCGGCGCCGGGTCCGGGGAGCGGTTCGCGGCGCCGCAGGGCGATGAACTCGGCGGTGCGGCGGGCGGAGTCGGCGACGCGGCCGACGAGTTCGGTGCCTTCGGGGCGGCCGGTCTCGCGGCTGAGCAGGGCGGCGAGGGTGACGGCGTCGACGGTCGGCGCGGTGGCGGGGAGCCCTTCGAGGGCGGGGGCGCCGAAGCGGTGCCAGCCGGTGGGCGACCAGTAGCGGACGGGGACGAGGAGGGCGGTGCCGGAGGCGACGAGGGGGACGCGGAGGGTGCCGACGGTGCCGGGCCCGCCGCCGACGCCGGGTCCGCTCGCCGCGCCGGTGCCGGTGCCCGCCCCGGGCCCCTTGAGGTCCTTCTCCCGTACCCAGCAGCGGAGCAGGTTCTCGACGGCGGCCTGGTCGGCGGCGCGGTGCGGGTCGGGGTCGTCCAGGGGGTCCGGGCCGCCGGTGGGGGTGGCGGGGCGGGCCGGGCCGGTGGGGGCGGCGATGACCGCCGCCGTCAGTGCCCCGGTGTGGGCCCCGGCGGCCGGGCCCGGGTACTGGCGGGGCACGGTGGGCTCGGCGGTGAGCGGGGCGCAGGCGGCGCCGGCGGATTCGTGGGCGGGGGTGGGATTCACGAGGGCTTCCTTGGGAGGCGGGCCGGGGAATGCGGCCGGGCGGGTGCGGTCCTGGCGGGTCCGGGGGCGGGGCGCGGCCCGGACGCGGCGGGGGCCCGGTGTCAGCGGGGCGGCCCCGAGGGGCGGGCCCGGTGGGCGCGTTCGGCGGCGGCGAGGGCGTCGGCGAAGCGGTCGAGGACGGCCGCCGCCTGCTCGTCGGTGAGGGTGAGCGGGGGCAGCAGCCGGACGACGGCGTTGTGCCGGCCGCCGAGTTCGACGATGAGGCCGCGGTCCAGGCACTGGCGCTGGACGGCGGTGGCGAGGACCGGGTCCGGCGGCGGGACGGAGTCGGTGCCCGGGGCCTCGGGGTCGACCAGCTCGACGCCGATCATCAGGCCGCGGCCCCGGACGTCGCCGATGCAGGGGTGGGCGGCGGCGAGGCCCTGGAGCTGTCCGAGCAGCCGGGCGCCGAGGGTGCCGGCTCGGGCGGCGAGCCCGTTCTCCCGGACGTACGCGAGGGTGGCGGCGCCCGCGGCCATGGCGAGCTGGTTGCCGCGGAAGGTGCCGGCGTGGGCGCCGGGCTCCCAGGCGTCGAGCTCGGAGCGGTAGACGACGACGGCGAGCGGGAGGGAGCCGCCGATGGCCTTGGACAGGACCATCACGTCGGGGACGACGCCGCTGTGCTCGACGGCCCAGAAGGTGCCGGTGCGGCCCACTCCGGTCTGCACCTCGTCGGCGATCAGCGGGATGCCCCGGGCGGCGGTGAGCTCCCGCATCCGGCGCAGCCAGCTGTCGGGGGCGGGGATGACGCCGCCCTCGCCCTGGACGGGTTCGAGGATCATCCCGGCGGGGGCGGGGACGCCGCTCTTGGGGTCGTCGAGGGCGGTCTCGGTCCAGCGGGCGGCCAGTTCGGCGCCGCGTTCGCCGCCGATGCCGAAGGGGCAGCGGTAGTCCTGCGGGTAGGGCAGCCGGGCGACGCGGACGTCGGTGGCGCCGCCGGAGACGTCGAGGGCGCCGGCGGTCATGCCGTGGTAGGCGCCGCTGAAGGCGAGGACGCCGTTGCGGCCGGTGGCGGTGCGGACGAGTTTGAGGGCGGCTTCGACGGCGTCGGTGCCGGCCGGGCCGCAGAACTGGACGCGGGCGTCGTCGGCGAGTCCGGCGGGCAGGGTGGCGAAGAGCTCGGTGGTGAAGGCGTCCTTGACGGGTGTGGCGAGGTCCAGGACGTGCAGCGGGGCGCCGGAGTCGAGGACCTTGCGGATGGCTTCGAGGACGACGGGGTGGTTGTGGCCGAGGGCCAGGGTCCCGGCGCCGGAGAGGCAGTCCAGGTAGCGGCGGCCGTCGGCGCCCTCGATGGTGATGCCGCGGGCCCGCACGGGGACGATCGGCAGCGAGCGCGCGTAGGTGCGGGCCGCCGACTCGCGCTGGGCCTGGCGGCGCAGGATGCCCTCGTGGGCGGTGCCGTCACCGGTCGGGCGCGGCTCGCCGCGGGGCGCGTCCCGGGGGCCGGGACGGTGCGCGTCCCCGGCCGCGTCCCGGTGGGCGTCGCAGGTCCGCTCGGCCGGCGTCACGGCCGGAGCTGGTTCGGTCACGGCCACGGCTCGCTGTCCTCCCACTGTCACGTTCGCGTTGCACATCGGTACGTTGCAGGGCCACCCGAAGAGGTGTCCCGGACAACGTCGTTGTGTCCCCCGTCCGTACCAACGACGGGGCCGTCCGGGGATCACGGGCGGAGGCCGAGAACCTTGGCGTGTCCCGGATCACGGGCGGGCAAAGGCCGTTGGCGGCGCGGAACCGCGGACCTGCGTCGTGCCGTCCCCTCCGGCACCGGCATAGTGGGGGCTTCACCCGGCGCGGCCGCCCGTGCCGGGACGGTTCACTGATGCACAAGTTGACGTAGTCCCAGGGGGATCACGAGATGCGATCGATTCGTCCGCTGCTGGTTGCGGCATCCGCCGTCGCGGCGCTGACGCTGACGGCGACGGCCTGCGGTCCGGCCGAGGACAACGCGGGGGGTGACAAGCCCAGCGCCACCGTGACGCCGAGCTCGGACGGGAAGCTCACCATCCCGGACGACCTGAAGCAGCGCCTGAAGGACCACGGGATCGACGTGGACCGGTGGCGTGGCGGCGAGTGGAAGAACTGGGACAAGGACAAGTGGCTGCGTGAGGCCAAGGACTTCGTCAACCCGATCATCGAGGACCTCTGGGACCCGGACCGGATGCGGGACGCCGAGCGGCCCGACAAGCCGGTGAAGGAGGAGGACCTCTCGGGCGACAAGGGCGTCACCGACCCGACGCCGGTCCCGGTGCGGGCGGCTTCGGTGCGGGCGCCGTACCACACGTCCTCGCCCGCCTCCGGCAAGGTCTTCTTCGACGGGCCCGAGGGCTCGATGGTCTGCTCGGCGACGGTGGTCCAGGACCCGGCGCACCCGGGCAAGTCCAACATGGTCTGGACGGCGGGCCACTGCGTGCACGCGGGCAAGAAGGGCGGCTGGTACCGCAACATCGCCTTCGTGCCCTCGTACAACGACGCCGGGAAGTCGACCGCCGCGCTGGAGAAGGCGCCGCGCGAGGAGATCGCGCCGTACGGCGTGTGGTGGAGCGACTGGGCGAAGACCTCCGACCAGTGGATCGCGCAGGGCGGGCAGACCGGCGGCCAGGGCGCCCCGTACGACTTCGCCGTGCTGCACGTGACGCCGGAGAAGGGCGGTACGGGCAAGTCGCTGGAGGAGACGGTCGGTTCGGCGCTCCCGGTGGAGTTCAACGCCCCGGCGGTGCCGAAGATCGCGAAGCTGACCGCGACCGGTTTCCCGGCGGGTCCGCCCTATGACGGGCAGCGGATGTTCCAGTGCCAGGACAAGCCGGGCCGGCTCTCGGTGAAGACGGACCAGCCGACGATGTACCGGATCGGCTGCTCGATGACCGGCGGCTCCTCCGGCGGCGGCTGGGTGGCCACCGGCCGGGACGGCAGGCCGGCGCTGGTGTCGAACACCTCGATCGGGCCGGTGACGGCGGGCTGGCTGGCCGGGCCGCGGCTCGGCGCCGAGGCGAAGGCGGTCTACGAGGGCGTCAGCGCGAAGTACGCGAACCGCTGACCGCGCGGTCCGGAGGGCGGGACCCGGTCGCCCTGGAGCACCCCGGCTTCGAGGAGCGCAACGCGCTGTACGAGGCGGAGGCGAAGGCCCGCGTCCCGGCCGTGGTCAGGGAGG
>NZ_JBEZHM010000037.1:0-87098 GCF_040650575.1 Streptomyces sp. NPDC048659
CACCCCAATAAAAACACTCTTCCCCAACCCCACCATCTCCCTATCTGGTCGCAGGTTCAAATCCTGTCCCCGCTACTCAGTAGCCCGAAGGCCCGGATCCGGAAACGGATCCGGGCCTTCGGCGTTTCCGGCCGGGATGGTGCACGGAAAGAGCCCCCGCCGGATCGGCGGGGGCTCTCCTCGTGTGTGGTTCAGGCGGTCGTCGCGCAGTTCGGGCAGATGCCCCGGTACGTGACCTCGACGTTCGAGATGGTGAAGCCGAAGCGCTCCGTGGCCGGCAGGTCCGCCAGCGGGTCGCCGGCCGGGTGCACGTCGCGGATCGCGCCGCAGCGGGCGCAGACCAGGTGCTGGTGCGGCCGGTGGGCGTTCGGGTCGTAGCGCTTGGCGCGGCCGTCGGTCGCGACCTCCAGCACCTCGCCGAGCGTGACCATCTCGCCCAGGGTGTTGTACACGGTCGCCCGGGAGATCTCGGGCAGCCTCGTGACGGCGCGGGCGTGGACCTCGTCGGCGGTCAGGTGCATGTGGTCCCCGTCGAGGACCTCCGCGACGACGCGTCGCTGCGCGGTCATGCGCCAGCCTCGGCCGCGCAGTCGTTCCAGCAGGTCACTCATGGGGGTCAGCCTAACAGTCAAGGGGAGCAAGTCCCGAATGGGTGTGACTTTGGATGTGAGCTTGACTTAGACATTGTCTATTGTAGGGTCGAGTACAAGCTGAGGCTCAGGACAGGGCTCGCAGGTTTGCCGCACAACCGACGCAGGAGGCGCACGTGACGCAGGGACCGCTCACCACCGAGGCCGGGGCGCCGGTCGCCGACAACCAGAACAGCGAGACCGCGGGCATCGGCGGTCCGGTCCTCCTCCAGGACCAGCTGCTGATGGAGAAGCTGGCGCACTTCAACCGCGAGCGCATCCCGGAGCGCGTGGTCCACGCGCGCGGCGCGGGCGCCTACGGCACCTTCACGGTGACCGCCGACGTCACGGCGTACACCAGGGCCGCCTTCCTCTCCGAGATAGGCAAGGAGACCGAGACCTTCCTGCGCTTCTCGACCGTCGCGGGCAACCTGGGCGCGGCCGACGCCGTGCGCGACCCGCGCGGCTGGGCGCTGAAGTTCTACACCGAGGAGGGCAACTACGACCTCGTCGGCAACAACACCCCGGTGTTCTTCATCAAGGACGCCATCAAGTTCCCCGACTTCATCCACACCCAGAAGCGCGACCCGTACACCGGCTCGCAGGAGGCGGACAACGTCTGGGACTTCTGGGGGCTGAGCCCCGAGTCCACGCACCAGGTGACCTGGCTCTTCGGCGACCGCGGCATCCCCGCCTCGTACCGCCACATGAACGGCTACGGCTCGCACACCTTCCAGTGGAACAACGAGGCCGGCGAGGTCTTCTGGGTCAAGTACCACTTCAAGACCGACCAGGGGATCGCGAACCTCACCCAGGCCGAGGCCAACCGCCTCGCCGGCGAGGACCCCGACTCGCACCAGCGCGACCTGCGCGAGTCCATCGAGCGCGGCGACTTCCCGACCTGGACCGTGCAGGTGCAGATCATGCCGGCGGCCGACGCGGCGACCTACCGCTTCAACCCCTTCGACCTCACCAAGGTCTGGCCGCACGAGGACTACCCGCCGATCGAGATCGGCAAGCTGGAGCTCAACCGCAACCCGCGGAACGTCTTCGCCGAGGTCGAGCAGTCGATCTTCTCCCCGGCGCACTTCGTGCCCGGCATCGGCCCGTCCCCGGACAAGATGCTCCAGGGCCGCCTCTTCGCCTACGGCGACGCCCACCGCTACCGCGTCGGCATCAACGCCGACCACCTGCCGGTGAACCGCCCGCACGCCACCGAGGCGCGCACCCACTCCCGCGACGGCTTCCTCTACGACGGCCGGCACGGCGGCGAGAAGAACTACGAGCCCAACAGCTTCGGCGGCCCCCAGCAGACCGGCCGCCCGCTGTGGTCCGGCTCGGCCGTCACCGGGCTCACCGGCGAGAGCGCCGCGCCCTCGCACGCCGAGGACGACGACTTCACGCAGGCGGGCAACCTCTACCGGCTGATGTCCGAGGACGAGAAGGGCCGCCTGGTGGAGAACCTCGCGGGCTTCATCGCCAAGGTTTCGCGCGACGACATCGCCGAGCGCGCGATCGGCAACTTCCGCAAGGCGGACGACGACTTCGGCAAGCGGCTCGACGCCGCGGTCCAGGCCCTGCGCGGCTGACACCGCCTGCCGTGGGCAGTGGAGGGCCGGATTCCCGTATCCGTACGGGGGGCCGGCCCTCCCGCGCGCTCAGGCGGCGCTGCGCGCCGGCATCCAGCAGCGGATGATGTCGCGTACGGAGACGATGCCGACCGGCCCGTGGTCGTCCAGCACCACCAGGTGCCGGAAGCCGCCGCGGGTCATCGCCTCCGCCGCCTCCGTCAGCGTCCAGGTCGGGGCGGCGAAGACGACGTCCCGGGTGGTGTGGGCGTCCGCCGTCTCGTGGTCGGGGTTCCGGTCCCGGCCGATCGCGTTGAGGATGTCGCGCTCGGTCAGGATGCCGAGCCCGCAGGTGTCGGTGTCGAGGACGATCGCGGCGCCGACGCGCCGCGCCGACATCAGGCGGGCCGCCTGGCGGAGGGTATGGGCCGGGCCGATGGTGAGGACCACCGTGCTCATGGCGTCACGGACGAACATGGAGGGGGCCACCTCCTGTCAGTGAACTTTTTCACAAGTTCACAAGTGGGGGAAGTCTCAGAGTGACACCGGCCCGTGCCCCCAACAAGGGGGCGCGCGTGGCGTCCGGGGGAGCACGCGCGCCGTGCGCCGCGCGCGGTGTCCCTCTGTCCCGCGTCCGGATTCCGCCGAGCCGCGTCCGCTGACCGGTGTCCGCTGATCGGACGTTCATCGTTTGTCTACCGCCTCCTCTGAGGATCGGCACGCAAGCCGGACCACAGAAAGGCGACGGGGATGACCATCGTGAAGAAGACGCTGCGCAGGACGGCGGGGGCCGTGGCGGCGGGGCTGCTCGCCCTGGGCGGGACGCTCGCGGGCGCGGGCACCGCCCAGGCCGCGTACGACCCCGGCACCCACACGCTCTGGAACGACGAGCCGCTCTACCCGGGCTGGCACGTCAGCACCGACTACGCGCGCCTCATCATGCAGGGCGACGGCAACCTGGTCTTCTACCGGACCGCGAACGCCGGCGACTGGTCCCGCGCCACCCCCATGTGGGCCACCAACACGGTCGGCTGCGGCGCCAAGGCGGTCATGAGGGCCGACGGACGGCTCGTCGTCTACGCCGCCGACGGGGTCCGCGAGTGCGCCTCGCGCGGCTGGTACAAGGGCGGCAGCGCGTACGCCTGCCTCCAGGTCACCAACGAGCAGGGCCTGTCCATCTGGTACACCAACCGCCCGTGCGGCACCTTCAGCGGCCTGACCGCGCGGGGGCTGCCCCAGACCACCCGCGACATCGTCTTCTCCGACCTCTACTGACCGAAGCCCGCCCTCGCGGGCGGCCCCGGCCGGACCCCCTCTCCGGCCGGGGCCTTCGCGCGTCTGGCCGCCGCGCGTTCACGCCGACAGCCGGCCGACCAGATCCGCCACCGACCACTGCGGGCGGGCCGCGAGCCGGGCCGCCGCCGAGCGCAGCCGGGCCGGCACGTGCCCGCACAGCGCCGCCAGCTCCCGCGCGGCCCCCGGCTCCCGGTGGATCCGGTCCTGGCCCGCGATCCGGGCCAGCAGCTCGTAGGCGTCCTCCGGCTCCAGCGGCCCGATCCGCAGCCGCGCCACCTCCGCCGCCAGCTCCCCGCCCGTCTCGGTCACCAGCGCCGCGCACCCCGCCACCCCCGGCAGCAGCGCCCCCGGCTCCGGCGCCCCGTCCAGCAGCACCAGCACCCGGCGGCCCGCCAGCGCCGCCCGGTAGCGCGCGCCCAGCGCCCCCGCGCACGCGTCCTCCGGCGGGCGCTCCCCGAGCGAGCGCAGAAAACCGGCCATGACCTCCCGTACGCCCCCGGGCGCGTCGCCCCGCGCGTACAACTGCCCGTCCGGGAAGGCGTCCCGCACCCGGTGCGCCAGATGCACCGCGAGGGTCGAGGTGCCCGAGCCGTACGCCCCCGACAGCGCCACCACCGGGCTGCCGGCGTCCGCCCCGGCCCGCAGCAGCCGCTCCGCCTCCCGCACCTGCGCCCGGCGCCCCACCAGGTCCGGGATGTCCGGCGGCAGCTGGAAGGGCCGCGGCGGGCGGCGCGGCGGCCCGGTCGGCCCCGTCGGCCCTGGTGACCCTGGTGACCCTTGGGACCTGTGCGGTCCTTGGGATCCGTGCGGTCCTTGGGGCACCGCCAGCGAGCGGTCGTCCCGCAGGATCCGCCCGTGCAGCGCGGTCACCGCGCCGCCCGGGTCGATGCCCAGCCGCGCGTCCAGCCGCGCGCGCAGCGCCGCGAACAGGGCGAGGGCCTCCGCGCGCAGCCCGCACCGGTACAGCGCCAGCAGGCAGAGCCGGTGCGCCTCCTCGTCCTCGGGGTGCGCCGCCGCCAGCGCGCGCAGCGCGGGCAGCGCCTCCGCGTGCCGGCCCAAGGCGAGCTCCGCCGTGAACCGGGTCAGGCCCACCGCGCGCCGCGAGGCCGCCAGCCGGTCCCGGGTCCGCCGCGCGAGCGGGCCCGGCACCCCGTCGAGCGGCTCCCCGCGCCACCGGCGCAGCGCCGTGAGCGCCAGCTCCCCGGCCCGCGCCGGGTCGCCGCGCAGCAGGGCCGCGGCGCGCGCCGCCTCGTCCTCGTACCGGAAGACGTCCACCGCCTCCCGCGCCACCGCCAGCCGGTAGCCGCCCGAGGAGCCGAGCAGCGCCCGGGGCGCGTCGAGCGCCCGGCGCAGCCGGTGGGCGTGCGTGCCGATCTGGCCGACCGGGTCCTTGGGCCAGCCCTCCTCGTCCTCGTCCCACAGTGCGGTGATCAGCCGCTGTACGGGAACGAGTTCACCCGGCGTGAGCAGCAGGGCGCACAACAGCGCGCGCTGCTGCGGCCGTCCGAGCGGGCGCTCGTGCCCGTCGTGCCACGCGCGGGGCGGGCCGAGAATGGCGAATTCGAGTCCCATGACACCCCCGTAAGCCATGAGTCCGTCGCAGGTCGCGTGCCGCATCATAGGCGGCCGGACCACGCCCCCCGACGGGGTTGCGAGCCCCCGGCGCGTCGCGCCGAGCAGGGCGGTTCCGGGGGATCAGCACAGGTCGACAGGGATGGGACGGGGACGTGACGGGAGTCGACGGCGGCCGGGCGGCGGGGGTCGCGGGGGGCGCGGGAGCCGGGGGAGCTGAGGGGCTCGTGGGGGTCGTGGGGGCCGAGGGAACCGAGAGGGTCGCGGGGGCCGCACGGACCTTGGGGGCCACGGGACCCTTGGGGCACGCGGGCGGCGAGGGGGCGGCGGGGGACGCGCGGGACGCAGGCGGTGGGGGGACGACGAGGGACGCGCGGGACACGGGGATTCCGGTGGACGCTGGCGGCGAGGGGACGGCAGGAGACGCGCGGGACGCGGGGACTCCAGCGGACGCAGGGACTCCGGCGGACACAGGAAGGCTGAGGTTCACCTTGCTAGGCCCCCTGCGGGCCTGGTATGGGGACGAGGAGATCGACCTCGGGCGGCCCCAGCAGCGCGCCCTGCTCGCGGTGCTGCTCGACGCGGGCGGCCGGGCCGTCGGCCACGGTGTCCTCGCCGAGGGGATCTGGGGCGAGGGCGCCGCCCCCGCCGACCCGCGCAAGGCGCTCCAACTCCTCGTCTACCGCCTCCGCTCCGCGTTCCGCCCGCACCTCGCCGACTCCCCGATCGCCCGCGTCGGCGACGGGTACGCGCTGCGGGTGCCGGGGGCGTGGACGGACACGGGGGAGTGGCGCCGGCTGCTCGACGCGGCGGGGACCGGGGACGCCGCCGCCCCCGACGCCGTACGCGAAGTGCTGCGGACCGCGCTCGGGCTGTGGGCGGGGGAGGCGCTCGCCGGGGTCGGCGGGCCCCACGCCGAGGCCGTACGGGTGCGGCTCGCGGCGGAGCGGGTGACGGCGCTGGAACGGCGCCTTGAGCTCGACGTCGAGCTGGCCGACCGGGCCGAACTCACCGCCGAGGCCGCCGCCCTCTGCCTGGAGCACCCCGGCCGCCCCCGCCTCGTCGCCGTCCTCATGCGCGCCCTGCACCGGGCCGGGCGGACCGCCGAGGCGCTCGCCGTCTACGAGGACGCCCGCGGCGACCTGCCCCCGGGCGACCGGGGCCCCGACTCGCCCGCCGGGCTCCAGCTCCGCATCCTGCGCGCCGACCCGGCCCTGCTGCCCGCGCCCGCCGCGCCGGCCGGGCCCGCCGCGCCGGCCGGGCCCGCCTGGCACGCGCCCGAACAGCTCCCCGCCGACCTGGCCGACTTCACCGGGCGCGGCGGCGCCGCGGACGCCCTCGCGCGGCGGCTCGCGGGCGCCGGCGGCCGGGCCGTCGTGGTGTCCGCGCTCGACGGCATGGGTGGCGTCGGCAAGACCGCCCTCGCCGTGCACGCGGCCCGCCGCGCCGCCGCCCGCTTCCCCGACGGGCAGCTCTTCGCCGACCTGCGCGGCGCCGACCGCGTCCCGCGCGAACCGGCCGCCGTGCTCGCCGAGTTCCTCCGCGCCCTCGGGGTCGCCCCCGAGGAGGTCCCACCCGGCACCGCCGAGCGCTCGGCCTGCTACCGCTCCGCGCTCACCGGCCGCCGGGTGCTCGTCGTCCTCGACAACGCGGCGGGCCCCGAACAGCTCGAACCCCTGCTGCCCGGCTCGGCCGACTGCGCGGTCCTGGTCACCAGCCGCACCCGGCTGCCCGGCCTGGCCGGCGCCCACCACCTGCGGCTCGACCCGCTGCCCGCCGCCGAGGCCGCCGAGCTCTTCGCCCGGATCGCGGGCGCCGCCCGGGTCGCGGCCGAACCCGGCCGGGTCGAGGAGATCGTCGCGGCCTGCGGGCGCCTCCCGCTCGCCGTCCGCATCGCCGCCTCCCGGCTCGCCACCGACCCCGGACTCACCCTCGCCGCGCTCGCCGACGGGCTCCGCGACGAACGCCGGCTCGCCGCCCTGGACGACGGGGAACGCGCCGTGGAAGCGACGTTCGCGCTCTCGTACCACCGGCTCGCGCCCGAGGCGGCGCGCGCCTTCCGGCTCCTCGCGCTCCCCGACACACCCGAGATCGCGCTGCCCTGCGCCGCCGCGCTCCTCGGCCGGACCGAGGACGAGACGGACGAGCTCCTCGAAGGGCTCGTGGACCTCAACCTGCTCCAGTCCCCGGGCTTCGGCCGCTACGGCTTCCACGACCTGGTCCGCGCCTACGCCCGCGACCGGGCCGCCGAGGAGGAGACCACCGCCGGGCGCACCGCGGCGGCCGGGCGGCTGCTCGACTTCTGCCTGGCGACCGCCCGGGGCGCCGACACCGCCGCCCGCTCCGCCGACCCGGCCGAACTCAGCCTCCTGGACACGCCGGTGACCCGCCCCGGGCGCGCCCTCGCCGACGGCGCCGCCGCCGTGCGCTGGATGCGCGACCAGGCCGCCGTACACGCCGCCGCCGTCGCCCTCGCCTGCGCGGACCCGGCCCTGCCGCTCGCCCAGGCCGCCGAACTCGTCGACAAGATGGGCTCGGTGCTCTTCGAGCGCGCCCAGACCGCCGTCATCGCCGCGCTCGCCGCCCAGGTCGCCGAGGCCGCCGAGCGGCGCGCCGCCCACGGTCCCCAGGCCCTCGCCCGGTACGTACGCGGCAACATGCTCTGGCACCTCAACCGGTACGAGGAGTCCCGCGCCGAGATCGCCCGCGCGGTCGCGCTCTGCGGTGGCGGGGGCGGTGGCGGCGAGGGCACCGGCGTCGGCAGCGGCATCGGTGACGGCAGCGGCGTCGGCGATGGCACCGGCACCGTCACCGGCCCCAGCACCGGCACAGGTGTCACCACCGGCCCCACCACCGGCACCGCCCGCGTCCGGGCCAAGGCGCTGCTCACCCTGGCCGGGAACGCCCGCATCCACGGCCGGCACGCCGAGGCCGCCGAGCACGCGGGCCGCGCGGCCGACGCCTTCCGGCTGCTCGGCGCCGAGCGGGCCGAGGGCAGCGCGCTCGGGGAGTTCGCCTTCAACGCCGCGCACACCGGCCGCCTCGGCGAGGCCCGGACGGCCGCCGCGCGCGGGGCGCGCCTGATGAGCGGCACCGGACCCGTGTCCGCCGCGACCGGCCGCTACTACCTGGCCCGGGTGCTGCGCCTGTGCGGCGACCCGGAGGAGGCCCTGGGGCACGCCGTCGGGGCGCGCGAGGAGTTCGGGCGGCTCCAGGTCGCCGTGTTCGAGGCGGCGGCGGGCGACCTCGCGGCCCGGCTGCACGCCGAGTCGGGCCGCGCCGCGCTCGCCGCGGAGGCCGCCGAGGCGGTGCTGCCGCTCGCCCGCAAGACCAGCGCCGCACTGGAGGCCGCGCTGCTGCACACCCTGGGCGCCTCCCTCGCCTCCCTGGGCCGGCCGCGCCGGGCCCGCGCCTGCCTCCGGGAGGCGGCCGAGGTGTACGGACGCCTCGGCATCGCGGAGGAGGCGGCGGCGGTACGGGCGCTGCTCGACGCCCTGCCGGAGGGCTGAGCCCCGTACCGGCCGGACCGTCCCCGTCACCGCCGGCACTCCCTCCGCTACGCGCGTTGACCACCTGTCTACCGGCGGCCGTGAACGTATGCCCCGTCAGGTCAACGACACGACAGGGAGACGACTCGACATGACGACGCAGCCTCAGAACGGGCAGGTCTGGACCCTCGTAGCGGCGAACGGCAGGGCCGCCGACGTCAACGGCAGCCAGCCGAGCGACGGCAACCGCGTCCAGGGCTGGGCGCCCAACGGGACCGCCGCGCAGGGCTGGGTGTTCTGGGCCAAGGAGAACGGCACCTGGCTCCTGGAGACCCAGCTCACCCACAACACCCACGCCCCCGGCCAGGGCATGGTGATGGACTACGACTTCACCAACTACACCACCCACCTGGTGCGCGAGCACGGCCAGGACAACCAGCGCTGGCACCTGGAGGACGGCGGCGGCGGGCGCGTCCTGCTGCGCAGCGCCCGGGGCGACGAGGGCGCCGCCTACCTCACGGCCGACGGCCAGGGCGCCGCGCTCGGCGTGTGGCGGCGCGACCCCGCCAACCAGGGCCAGCTCTGGCAGCTCGTACCGGCCGGCCAGACCGGCGGCCAGACCGGCGGCGGCAGCCGCCCCCAGCCCCAGCCGCAGCCCCAGCCGGGCGGCGGCGGTGACTTCCGCGGCGAGATGCTCGCCGCCGTCAACCAGGAGCGCCGCCGCGTCGGCATCCCCGACCTGCGGCTCGACGACCGGCTCTCGGCCGCCGCCCAGCGGCACGCCAACGACATGGCCGCCAACGACCTCACCCAGCACAACGGCACCGACGGCTCCGACTTCAGCCGCCGCATCAGCGACGCCGGCTACCCGGGCAACACCGCCCGCGCGGAGAACGTCACCCCGGGCAACAGCGTCCCCGAGGCCATGCGGATGTGGATGAACAGCCCCGGTCACCGCGGCAACATCCTCGGCACCGGCTACCGCGCCATCGGCATCGGCTACAGCCCCCGCCAGCGCGGCACCTGGGGCCGCTACGTCCAGACCTTCGGGAGCTGACCCCGATGGGAACGGCATGGATCCCCGGCGCCGAACGCCTCGGCGACGGCGCGGTCGGCGGCCCGATGGACAGCCCGGAGCTCCCGCCCCGGGTGGTCTGGCACACCACCGAGAGCGGCGCGGGCGACGCCGCCTTCGACGCCGTCGGCGCGTACCTGATCCGGCAGGGCAGCGAACCGCACCTGCTGTACGACCCGACCACCGACCGGCTCGGCCAGTTCGGGCCGCTGGACCGCAGCGCCCGCGCGCTGCGCAACGACGGCGACACCCGCACCAACCGCACCGGCCGGGTCTGCGTCCAGATCGAGGTCCTGGCCCGCGCCGCGACCCCGTTCACCGGCTACTGGAAGCCCGGCCCCCGCTTCGGCGCCCTCATGGCGGCCGTCCGCTCCTGGGGCGTGCCCGACGTGTGGGCCGGGCGCGGCCGGTCGCGCACCGACTGGCGGGGCGGGGGCGGCCACTTCGGCCACGTCCACGTGCCCGGCAACGACCACTGGGACCCGGGCGCGATCGACCCGGCGGCGCTGTTCGCCGCCGCCGGCGGGGCCGCGCCGAAGCGGCGGCCCGCCCCGAACCACCTGCGGTCCGTGGTGAGCCTCGCCCGGGTGCTCGCCGCGGCCCGCACCGACCCGGCCGCCGCCCAGGGCGCGGCGGCGCACCGCGCCGACGTGCTCCCCGTGGAGCGCGCCCTGGCCGCCGAGGGGCTGCTGCCCGCCCAGTGGGCGGACGGCTCCTTCGGGACCAGGACGGTGACCGCGTACGCCGCCTGGCAGCGCCGCTGCGGTTTCGGCGGCGCGGACGCCGACGGGCTGCCCGGCCGCACCACCCTGGAACGCCTCGGCAAGGCCCACGGCTTCCAGGTCGGCGCGTGACGCGCCGCCTCCGTACACCCGACGAAAGGACACCCATGTCATCCATGCCATCCATGTCAGCCGCGTCGTCCCGCCGTGCCTTCGGCACCCTCGCCGCCGCCCTGGCCGTCGCGGGGGCGGCCCTGGCGACCGCCCCGGCGGCCCACGCCGCCCAGAGCACCGACTGCGGGCAGCTCCCGCCGCCCACCAGCACCCGTGTCGAGGTCGCCACCTACCGGGGCGGCGCCCTGGACCTGCCGTACAACAACGAGGCGGACGGGCAACGGGTCGGCACCTACACGCCCAACGGCTCGCCCGCGCAGACCTGGACGGTGTGGCGCTACTGCGACGGCACCAGCGCCATCAGCCACGGCTACGACAAGGTCCTGGAGGCCGGCGGCACCGGCGACCTGGCGATCCCGCAGCTCGGCTCCGCGACCCGGGACGGGCTCAACAGCCCCTGGGGTGGCGTGGCGCCCGCCCAGAAGTGGCGCCTGACCGACGGCGGCAACGGCTGGCGGATGGCCAGGAACGCGGTCACCGGCCAGTGCCTGAAGAGCAACGGCGTCGGCTACCTCAACTCCATGGCCGCCTGCGACCAGAACGACGCCGGGCAGTGGTGGCAGCTGGGCTGACGCCAGGCCGCCCCACCGCCCCCGTACGGGGGGCCGTTCAGCCGCCGAGGTGGCCGAGCAGCTCCCCGTGCAGCAGGCCGTTCGACGCCGCCGCGTCCCCGCTGTGCGGGCCGTGGCGGCCGTCGAGCCCGGTGAACGTGCCGCCGGCCTCCTGGACCACGATCGCGGTGGCCGCCATGTCCCACAGCGACAGCTCCGGCTCCGCGCACAGGTCCACCGAGCCCTCGGCGACCATCATGTACGGCCAGAAGTCGCCGTACGCGCGCGTGCGCCACACCGCCCGGCTCAGGTCGAGGAAGTCGTCGAGCCGGCCCCGCTCCTCCCAGCCGGTCAGGCTGGAGTACGCGAAGGAGGCGTCCTCCAGGCGCCCCACCTTGGACACCCCGATCCGGGTCGCCGAGGCGAGGCTGCGGCCGGTGTACGCGCCGAGCCCCTTCGCCGCCCACCAGCGGCGGCCCAGGGCGGGCGCCGACACGACGCCGACGACCGGCTGGAACCCGGTCTCGCCCGCCTCCATCAGCGCGATCAGGGTCGCCCACACGGGCACCCCGCGCACGTAGTTCTTGGTGCCGTCGATCGGGTCGATCACCCAGCGGCGCGGCCCGGTGCCCTCGACGCCGTACTCCTCGCCGAGGATCGCGTCACGCGGCCTGGCGCGCTTGAGCTGACCGCGGATCAGCTCCTCGGCGGCCTTGTCGGCCTCGCTGACCGGGGTCATGTCGGGCTTGGTCTCGACCTTGAGGTCGAGCGCCTGGAACCGGTCCATCGTGGCCGCGTCCGCGGCATCCGCGAGGACATGGGCCAGACGCAGATCGTCGTGGTATTCGGCCATGGGCCGCACTCTATCCCCCGGACCGGGACGGTCCGGCGCCGCCCCTTGACAGTGCGTGGTCGGGCGTCAACGCTGAGCGCAGTACCGACCCGGCTGGAGGCGACGATGCCGACTGCCCGCCAGACCCTTCTCGACGCGGCCCTCGCGGCCCTGGGCGCGCAGCCCTGGTCCGCCGTGCGGATGGTGGACCTCGCCGCCCGCGCCCGGGTCTCCCGGCAGACCCTCTACAACGAGTTCGGCTCCAAGGAGGGGCTCGCCCGCGCCCTCGCGCGGCGCGAGGCCGACCGCTATCTGCGCGGTGTCGAGGCCGTCCTCGCCGAGCCGGGGCAGCCCGCCCGCCGGCTGGTGGCCGTCGCCGAGTGGACCGTCGCCTCCGCCGCCGCCCGGCCCGTGCTGCGGGCCCTGCTCACCGGCGCCTGGGGCGAGCCGCTGCCCGTGCCGCGGCCGGTGCGCGCCGGGGCCCGGCTCGCCCCCGTACCGGAGCAGCGGCGGGCCGACGCGGGGGTGCCGACACCGGGGGAGCTGCTCGGCGAGGCCCGGGACCGGGCGGCGGCGGCCCTGCTCGCGCGCGCCGCGGAGGGCGAGGGCGGCGGGCCGGCCGGGGCGCTGCGCTCCTGTGAGCTCGCGCTGCGGCTCGCGCTCTCCCTGGTGGTGGCCGAGCCCGTGAGCCCGGTGGTCCCGGAGGGTCAGTGGGCGGAGCCGGAGAGCTGGAGCCCGATGACGCCGATGATCACCAGCGAGATCGAGACGATCTTGAGCGTGGACACCAGGTCGCCGAGGAAGATCATCCCGTAGATCGCCGTCCCGGCCGCCCCGATGCCCGTCCACACCGCGTACGCCGGACCGACGTCCAGCTTGCGCAGCGCCAGCGTCAGCAGGCCGAAGCTGCCGAGCGCGAAGGCCGCGAAGGCGACCGTCGGCCACAGCCGGGTGAAACCGTGCGAGAGCTTCAGGCAGACCGCGAAGCCCGTCTCCAGGATCCCCGCGACCACCACCAGCAGCCACGCCATCGTCAGTGCCTCCCACGCCGTCGGTGACTGCTTCGGTCGGTGACTGCTTCGTCTCACTTGGTGCGATTATGCACTTACCAGACGTGGGCGCCCGCAAACGCGCGCGGCTCAGTCGCCCTCGCGTCGCTCCCGGGTCGCGAGCAGCCGGCGCAGCGAGTACAGCCGCGCCGGATCGGCGTGGCCCTCCGCCACCCACGCGTCCAGCGCGCACTCCGGCTCGTCGTGGCTGCACGCGCGCGGGCAGTTCTCCGTGCCCGGCTCCAGGTCCGGGAAGGCGTGGATGACCCGCGAGGGGTCGACGTGGTGCAGCCCGAAGGAGCGCACGCCCGGTGTGTCGATGACCCAGCCGTCCGCCTTGTCCAGCGGCAGCGCGAGCGCCGAGGTGGTGGTGTGCCGGCCGCGCCCGGTCACCGCGTTCACATGCCCGGTGACCCGCCGCCGCTCCTCCGGCACCAGCGCGTTCACCAGCGTCGTCTTGCCGACACCCGAGTGCCCGACGAAGGCCGTCACCCGGTCGCCCAGGTGCTCGCGCACCCGGTCGGCGGCCCCGCCGTCGTACAGCTCCTCGCGGTTGACCACCACGTACGGGATGTCCAGGTCGCCGTAGAGCTCCAGCAGGGCCGACGGCGGCGCCAGGTCCGACTTGGTCAGCACCAGGAAGGGGGACAGCCCGCCGTCGTACGCGGCCACCAGGCAGCGGTCGATCAGCCGCGGGCGCGGCTCCGGGTCGGCTAGCGCGGTCACGATCGCGAGCTGGTCGGCGTTGGCCACCACCACCCGCTCGAACGGGTCGTCGTCGTCGGCCGTGCGGCGCAGCACCGAGCTCCGCTCGCCGATCCGCACGATCCGCGCCAGGGTGTCCTTCTCGCCCGACAGATCGCCCACCAGGGAGACCCGGTCGCCCACCACGGCGGCCTTGCGGCCCAGCTCGCGGGCCTTCATCGCCATCACGACCCGGTCCTCGACCAGGCAGGTCAGCCGGCCCCGGTCCACGGTGAGGACCATGCCCTCGACGGCGTCCTCGTGCTTGGGGCGGATGGTGGTGCGGGGACGGTTGCCCTTGCGGTTGGGCCGCTGGCGGATGTCGTCCTCGTCGGTGTGCTTCCCGTAACGCCGCATGGCTCAGACCCCGAGCATTTCGGTCCACATCCTCGGGAAGTCGGGCAAGGTCTTCTCCGTCGTCGCCACGTTCTCGATCTCCACACCCTCGACGGCCAGGCCGATGATCGCGCCCGCGGTCGCCATCCGGTGGTCGTGGTACGTGTGGAAGACGCCGCCGCGCAGCGGGCGCGGGCGGATGCGCAGCCCGTCCTCCGTCTCGGTGACGTCGCCGCCGAGCCCGTTGATCTCCCGGGTCAGCGCCGCCAGCCGGTCCGTCTCGTGCAGCCGCAGATGGGCCACGCCGCGCAGGGTGGAGGGGGAGTCGGCGAGGGCGGCGACCGCCGCGATGCCGGGGGTCAGCTCGCCGACCTCGCCCAGGTCCACGTCGATGCCGTGGATCCGGCCGGTGCCGGTGAAGGTCAGGCCCCGCTCGGTCAGCTCGCAGGAACCGCCCATCGCGGTGAAGATCTCCCGCAGCGCGTCACCGGGCTGCGTGGTGCGCGCCGGCCAGTCCGGCACGGTCACCCGGCCGCCGGTGACCAGCGCGGCGGCCAGGAACGGCTGCGCGTTCGACAGGTCCGGCTCGACCACCAGGTCCCGCCCCAGCAGCGCGGACGGGGCCACCCGCCACACGTCGGGCCGCCCGCCGTGCTCCGGCTCGTCGACCTGCGCGCCGACCGCCCGCAGCATCTCGACGGTCATCCGGATGTGCGGCAGCGAGGGCAGTCGCCCGCCGACGTGCCGCACCTCCACACCCTGGTTGAAGCGCGCGCCCGACAGCAGCAGCGCGCTGACGAACTGGGAGGACGAGGAGGCGTCGATCTCCACGACACCGCCCTCCAGGGAGCCGCCGCCGTGCACGGTCATCGGCAGCGCGCCGCGCCCGTCGTCGTCGATCCGGGCGCCGAGCGCGCGCAGCGCGTCGATGACCCCGTGCAGCGGCCGCTCGTGCGAGCGCGGGTCGCCGTCGAAGCGGACCGGCCCCTCGGCGAGGGCCGCGACCGGCGGCAGGAAGCGCATGACCGTGCCCGCGTTGCCGACGTCCACGGCCGCCGGGCCGCGCAGCCCGGCCGGGATGACCCGCCACGCCTCGCCGGAGCCGTCCGGGCCCACGCCCTCGTCGATCTTCACACCCAGGGTGCGCAGCGCCTCGGCCATCAGCAGGGAGTCACGCGAGCGCAGCGGGCGGCGCACCCAGCCGGGCTCCGAGGCGAGCGCGGCGAGCACGAGGGCGCGGTTGGTGACCGACTTCGATCCGGGCACGGTGACGGTGGCGTCGACGGCGCCGCCGGCGTACGGGGCGGGCCAGAGGCCGGTGAGCGGATCGGTGGGCGCGGAGCTTTCGGTCATGCCCTCACTTTACGGGGGGACTACACACCGAGGAGCCAGCGTCCTCCGCCGATCAGGGCGCAGATCGAGACGGCGTGGAAGAAGAGGAGCCACACCGTGGGGTGCACATGGGTGAGCCGCCCGAGCTGGTCCGCGTCGGAGTCGGGGGCGCCGCCGTGGCGCCGCTTCGCCTGCAGCTCGAAGGCCGGCCGGACCCCGCCGAGCAGCAGGAACCACACCACGGCGTACGCGAACACCGCCTGCACGTCCGGGCCGGTCAGCCAGGACACCAGGAGGAACGCGCCGCCGGCGAGCAGCACGGTGAAGATCCCGTACGCGTTGCGGACCATCACCAGCATCGCCACCAGCAGCGCCGTGGCCAGCCACAGCAGCAGGGTGACCCGGCCGGCGCCGAGCAGGGCGGCGCCGCCGAGGCCGAGCAGCGGGGCGGCGGTGTAGCCGGCGGCGGCCGTCAGGATCATGCCGAGGCCGGTCGGCCGCCCGCGCGTGACGGTGAGGCCGCTGGTGTCCGAGTGCAGCCGGATCGACTCCAGCCGCCGCCCGGTGGCGAGCGCGACGAGACCGTGGCCGCCCTCGTGGGCGATGGTGACCGCGTTGCGGGACAGCCGCCACAGCGGGCGGGGCAGGACGGCGGCCAGCGCGACGACCGCGGTGGCGATCACGATCCACTGGGCGGGCGCGGGCTGGCTGCCGAGGACTTCGGTCATCTTGTGGACGGGCTCCTCGGTAGGGGGCGGGGCCGTGGCAGTCTGGCACTCATGTGCGGACGGTATGCGGCGAGCAGGCGCCCCGAGGACCTGGTGGACGTCTTCGAGGTCGAGAAGTGGGAGCCGGAGGAGACCCTGGCCCCCGACTGGAACGTGGCCCCGACCAAGGAGGTCTACGCGATTCTGGAGCGCCCTCTCAAAGACGCGGAATCCCGCCGCCCGGTTCGCCAGATGCGCGCGCTGAAATGGGGACTCGTCCCGTCCTGGGCGAAGAGCCCGGAGGGCGCCGCCCGGATGATCAACGCCCGCGCGGAGACCCTGCACGAGAAGCCCTCCTTCAAGAAGGCGTTCGCCGCCCGCCGCTGCATCCTGCCCGCCGACGGTTATTACGAGTGGGTGACCGGCGCGGACGAGCGCGACCTGGAGGTCGAGGGGAAGCGGAAGCGGCCCCGCAAGCAGCCGTACTTCGTGACCCCCGCCGACGGCACGGTCTTCGCGATGGCGGGGCTCTACGAGTTCTGGCGCGACCGGACCCTGCCCGACGCCGACCCCGCCGCCTGGTGGGTGACCTGCTCCGTGGTGACCACCGAGGCCGAGACCGGCCCGCTGGGCGTCGCCCCCGCCGAGGGCCCCCGCTCGCTCGCCGACATCCACCCCCGGATGCCGCTGATGCTCACCCCCGACCGCTGGGCCGCCTGGCTCGACCCGCGCCCCACCGGCCTGGAGGAGCTGCGCGCGCTGCTCGCCCCGCCGCCCGGGGGCCTGATGCGGGCCTATCCGGTGGCGACGGCGGTCAGCAACGTGCGTAACAACGGCCCGGAGCTGCTGACGGAGCTGTCGGGTCCGGAGGAGGGCACGCTTTTCTGAGGTGCTCGGCCTCCAGGGCCCTCCGCTTCCGGAGTCCGTGCCGCGCGGGCGGCAGGATGGGCCCGTGACCAAGACCGAGATCGTTCCGACCGACGCCGGGGACGCCCGCATCACCTGGGCCGCCGCGAAGAAGCCCCGCGCCGTGCTCGCCCTGGGCCACGGCGCGGGCGGCGGCATCGAGGCCCGCGACCTCGTGGCCCTCGCCGCCGCGCTGCCCGCCCACGACGTGACCGTGGCCCTCGTCGAGCAGCCCTGGCGGGTGGCCGGCAAGAAGGTCGCGCCCGCGCCGAAGACCCTCGACACCGGCTGGCGCGGCCTGTGGCCCGCCCTCGCCGCCGCCGGCCCGCCGGTGATCGCCGGCGGGCGCAGCGCCGGCGCCCGGGTCGCCTGCCGCACCGCCGCCGGGCTCGGCGCCACCGCCGTCCTAGCGCTCAGCTTCCCGCTGCACCCGCCGGGCCGCCCGGAGCGCTCCCGCGCCGACGAGCTCCTCGGCACCGGCCTGCCCACCCTCGTCGTCCAGGGCGGCAACGACCCCTTCGGCAGGCCCGAGGAGTTCCCGGACGGGCCGTACACCCTCGCCGAGGTGCCCTACGGCGACCACGGCTTCGCCGTCCCCAAGCGCGCCCCGCTCTCCCAGGAGGAGGCCGTCGGGACGATCGTGCGCGAAGTCACCGGGTGGATCACGTCACTTCGGTGACCGGGCGGTCACGCCGGGAATGCCGGGCCCACGACCGCTGTTGTGAGGGACATCGGTGCCCCGGAACAAAGGAAGAGGGAGTCCGTCGCATGGGTTCGACCATCTGCCCCGAGCGCGCGCAGGCCGCTGACCTGGACTGGTCGGTCCTGCCTTCGCCGCGGACCGCCCCTGTTCGGGCGGCGGACGGGGTGGTTCCTCGTCTATCCTCCGAAGCGAGCGGGTCCGCGTTCGGATTCGCCGCAGCGCTGGAGGAGGTGGGTCCGGTCACTGGGACCGACACAGGGACCGACGACGGCCCCGAGGAGACGACCGAGGAGCGCAACGCGCGCTTCGAGCGGGACGCCCTCGGCTACCTCGACCAGATGTACTCGGCGGCGCTGCGCATGACGCGCAACCCGGCGGACGCCGAGGACCTGGTGCAGGAGACCTACGCCAAGGCGTACGGCTCCTTCCACCAGTTCCGCGAGGGCACCAACCTCAAGGCGTGGCTGTACCGGATCCTCACCAACACCTTCATCAACTCGTACCGCAAGAAGCAGCGTGAGCCCCAGCGCTCCGCCGCCGAGGAGATCGAGGACTGGCAGCTCGCCCGCGCGGAGTCCCACATGTCGACGGGGCTGCGCTCCGCCGAGTCGCAGGCGCTCGACCACCTCCCGGACTCCGATGTGAAGGCAGCGCTCCAGGCGATCCCCGAGGAGTTCCGCATCGCCGTCTATCTGGCCGATGTAGAGGGCTTTGCCTACAAGGAGATCGCGGACATCATGGGTACACCCATCGGCACGGTGATGTCCCGGCTGCACCGGGGCCGCCGCCAGCTGCGCGGGATGCTCGAGGACTACGCCCGAGACCGCGGGCTGGTCCCCGCGGGCGCCGGAGAGTCGCACGATCTGAAAGGCTCGGGCTCATGAGCTGCGGAGATCCGCACGAGACGGACTGCTCAGAGGTCCTGGACCATCTCTACGAGTTCCTCGACAGAGAGATGCCCGACACCGACTGCACCAAGTTCGAGGTGCACTTCGAGGAGTGCTCCCCCTGCCTGGAGAAGTACGGACTCGAACAGGCGGTGAAGAAGCTCGTCAAGCGCTGCTGCGGCAGCGATGACGTGCCGGTCGACCTGCGGGCCAAGGTGCTCGGCCGGATCGACCTCATCCGCTCGGGCCACACCGTGCCCGAACAGGACGTCACCGCCGCGCCCCAGGAGCAGCCGCAGGAGCAGCCCCAGGAGCGGTAGGCACCGGGGCGGTGACACCCCCTCCGTCCCACACGGGCCGGGCGAGCGCGGTTCGCCCGGCCTTCCGTGTGTCCATCGGCTTGTATCACCCGATGGTGCGAATCGCCCCCGGCGGCCCGTTCCCGGCCCGCCGAATCGCTAGCGTGGCGGGGATGATGGGCGTCGAGGTCATTCCGCGAACGGCACGCGTGTACATCGGCTGCGCCCTGCTCGCCGCCACCGCGGCGGTCCTGCCCGCGTTACGCGCCGGCGCCGCCACCCCCTGGCGGACCGTCCTGCTCCTCGCCGTCCTCTACGCGCTCTGCGAGCTGCCCGCCCGCTGCCCGCTCACCGGCCGGGACCTGAACCCCCTCCCGCTCACCGCCGGCTCCTTCTTCCCGGTCCTCATCGCCGCCGCGCTGCTCCTGCCGCCCTCCGCCGCCGCGCTCGCCGCCCTGCCCGGCGCCCTGCTCGCCCGGGTGGACCGGCCACCCGGCGGGCCCCGCCGCGTCTGGCGGGCCGCCCGGCTCGCCCTCGGCGTCTGGGCCGCCGCCCACGCCGCCCGGCTCTTCCACTGCCGCGCCGCCCTCGGACTCGGTCCCGACACCCCCGACTTCCCGTACGCGCTGCTCCCCGCGAGCGCCGCCGCGCTCGCCCTCTGCCTCGCGCTCACCGCCCTCGACGGCGGCATCCGCGCCACCGTCGAACAGCTCCCGCCCAAGGCCGCCTGGCGCGGACTGCTCGGCCGCTCCCTCGCCCCGCACGCCGTGCACGGCCTCGCCGGACTCATGATGGGCGTCCTGTGGCGCAGCCCGTACGGGCCGGTCGCCGCCCTCTTCGTGCTGCTGCCCATGTACATCTCCTGCTGGGTCTTCGCGCAGTACCACCGCGAGCGCGCCGCCCACCAGGCCACCATCCGGGCCCTCGTCCAGGCCGTCGACCTCAAGGACCGCTACACCCGCGGCCACAGCGAACGCGTCGGCCGCGCCTCCGTCCTGATCGCCCGGGAGCTCGGCATGGCCGAGGAGCGCCTGGAGGTCGTCCGCTTCGCCGGCATCCTCCACGACGTCGGCAAACTCGGCGTCCCCACCCGGGTGCTCCGCAAGGACGGCCCGCTCACCCCCGAGGAGCGCCGGATCATCGAGCTCCACCCCGAGTACGGGCACGAGATGGTCCGCGGCATCGGCTTCCTCGGCGAGGCCCGCACCGCGATCCTCCACCACCACGAACGCATGGACGGTAGCGGCTACCCGTACGGGCTGAAGGGCCGCCAGATCCCCGAGTACGCCCGGGTGGTCGCCGTCGCCGACGCCTTCGACGCCATGACCTCCACCCGCTCCTACAGCCGCGCCCGGCCCGTCGGGACCGCCCTGGCCGAGCTGGCGCGGTGCGCGGGCACCCAGTTCGACCCGCGGATGGTGGACGCCCTCGGCCGGGCGCTGGCCCGCGAGGGCTGGCAGAGCGAGGTCACCGCCGACGAGACCGCCGGCCCGCCGCCCGGCCCGCTGCCCGCCCCGCGCACCCCGCCCCCCGCCGGGGCCCCGGCCGGGACCCGCAACCGGACCGCCGAGGAGCACGCGTGAGCGCCGGGCGCGCCACCGTCGGCGCCGTGCACGCCCTCGCCCTGCTGGCGGCCCTCGCCGGGATCGCCGCCACCCTCTGGCACGGCCTCGCCGAACCCGGCACCGCCCTCGCCTTCGGCGCCCTCATCGCCCTCGGCGAGCTCGCCCGCTGGGGCGCCGGACCCGGCG
This sequence comes from Streptomyces sp. NPDC048659, assembly GCF_040650575.1. Classification (NCBI taxonomy): domain Bacteria; kingdom Bacillati; phylum Actinomycetota; class Actinomycetes; order Kitasatosporales; family Streptomycetaceae; genus Streptomyces; species Streptomyces sp. NPDC048659. The sequence goes on from NZ_JBEZHM010000037.1 coordinate 20,622, forward strand.
AGCGCGAACCCGCCCCGCTCGCCGCCGCCGGCTCCCTCGCGTACGCCCTGCTCGGCGAGAACGCCGGCCACAGCAGCGCCCACGGCGCCCCGCAGACCCTTGCCGTCGCCGTCGCGGGCGCCCTCGCCGGGATCGTCCCGCACGTGGCCCGCGGCCACGGCCCCGGCGCCGACCAGCTCGCCCGCCGGGTCCTCACCGTCGGCTTCGCCGCCCTGTGCTTCCAGCCGCTCTTCAACGCGGGCACCCTCACCGCCCGCCTCGGCCACGGCCCCTCGTACGCCCTCTTCCTGCTCCTGCTGCTGCTCCTCACCGCGCTCTGCGACGCCGTCCTCGCCGCCCTGCTGCACCGCGCCCGCACCGGCCACCCCTACGGCCCGCTGCTGCGCGAACAGCTCCGGGCGCTGCCCGGCATCGGCTCCGCCGTCTGCGCCACCGGCACCGTCATGGCCCTCGGCGTCGCCGTCGCCGGGCTCTGGGCGCTCCCCGTCTTCGCCGTGCCGCTGCTGCTCACCCAGGTCTCCTACCGGCGGTACGCGGCCGTGCGCACGGTCAACCGGCAGACCATCGCCTCCCTCGCCCGCGCCACCGAGATCGCCGGCTGCACCCCGCCGGGCCACGCCCGCCGGGTCGCCGACCTCAGCCGGGCCGTCGGCCGCGAGCTGGGCCTGTCCGGCGCCGAGCTGACCGTCCTCGAATACGCGGCGCTCATGCACGACATCGGACAGCTCTCCCTGGTCGACCCCGTCGAGTGCGGCGCCACCGCCCTCCTCCCGGCCCCGGAACAGCGCAGGATCGCCCTGCTCGGCGGGGCCGTGGTCCGCCAGACCGGGGTCGCCGCGGCCGTCGCCGTCGTCGTGGAGCGGCAGGCCGACCCGTACCGTGACCAGCCGCTCACCGCCCGGATCGTGCGCACCGTGAACGCCTACGACGACCTCGCCGCCACCACCCCCGGCGGCGGCCTGGGCGCCTTGGAGCGGCTGCGCCTCGGCACCGCCCGGGACTACCACCCCGACGTCGTGGAATCCCTGGCCCGGGTGCTCGCCAGGGGCGGCGCCACCAGGGGCGTCGCTCCGGTCCCCCCGGGGTAACCCATGGGTAATGAGCGCGCGTCCGACCGGGCATGGTTGGATGCGAACAAGAGGGTGAAGCGACCGGCAGGCGGGAATCGTGAGGATCTTCGGGAAGGTACGGCATCGGCCCTCCGCCTCGTGGCGGCAGGCCACCGACCGCGCGTTCACGCTGATCGGCGACGGCCGGTACGAGGACGCGGGCGCGCTGCTGACGCGTGCGGCGGACCTGGAGCCCTGGCTCTCCGAGTCCTGGTTCAACCTGGCCCTGCTGCACAAGTTCCGGCACGACTGGGAGCAGGCCAGGACCGCCGGGCTGCGCGCGGTCGCCCTGCTCGACAAGGAGACCGGCGCCCCCGACTGGTGGAACGTCGGCATCGCCGCCACCGCGCTCCAGGACTGGCCGCTGGCCCGCCGCGCCTGGCAGGCGTACGGGCTGAAGGTCCCCGGCGCCGCCGCGGGCACCGGCGAGCCGGCCGGCATGGAGCTGGGCAGCGCGGCCGTGCGGCTCTCCCCGGAGGGCGAGGCCGAGGTCGTGTGGGGCCGGCGGCTCGACCCGGCCCGGATCGAGGTGCTGTCCATCCCGCTGCCGTCCTCCGGCCGCCGCTGGGGCGAGGTCGTGCTGCACGACGGCGTGCCGAACGGCGAGCGGACCACCAGCGCGGGCCCCGCGTACCCCGTCTTCGACGAGATCGAGCTGTGGGCGCCCTCCCCGGTGCCGACCTGGGTGGTCCTCCTGGAGGCCGCCACCGAGGCCGACCGGGACGCGCTGGAACACCTCGCCGCCGAGGCGGGCTTCGCCGCCGAGGACTGGTCCTCCTCCGTCCGGCTGCTGTGCCGGGCCTGCTCCGAGTCGACCATGCCCAGCGCCGAGGGCGAGGGCGAGCACCTGGACCCGCACGACCACAGCGAGCCGGGCCACCCCGGGCCGCTCGGCCACCGCTCGCCCGGCGAGCTGTGGGTGCCGGAGCGCGAGTGCGGCATCGCGGCCCCCGCGGGCCTGGTCCGCGGGCTGCTCGACGGCTGGGTCGCGGACAGCCCGGACAGCCGCGAGTGGCGCGATCTCGAAGAGGTCTGCTGAGCGGGGTGTCCGGGGCCCGTAGGCTGTACGCCGACATCACAGGGTTTTGAGGAAGGCGTACGGCGGACATGGCTCAGGACACAGAGCAGGGCGGGAACGGCGTGCTCCCCGTCGACGACGAGGGCTACGTCATCGACACGGAGGACACCGAGGAGCGCGAGACCGCGTACCGCGAGCGCGGCACCTCCCGCCCGATCACCGTGGTCGGCAACCCCGTGCTCCACAAGGAGTGCAAGGACGTCACGGCGTTCGACGACGAGCTGGCGAGGCTGGTCGACGACATGTTCGCCAGCCAGCGCACCGCCCAGGGCGTCGGCCTCGCCGCCAACCAGATCGGCGTGGACCTGAAGGTCTTCGTCTACGACTGCATGGACGACGAGGGCACCCGCCACGTGGGCGTCGTCTGCAACCCGGTCCTCCAGGAGCTGCCGGCCGACCGCCGCGTCCTGGACGAGTCCAACGAGGGCTGCCTCTCGGTGCCGACCGCGTACGCGGAGCTGGCCCGCCCGGACTACGCCGAGGTCACCGGCCAGGACGAGAAGGGCAACCCGATCAAGCTGCGGGGCACCGGCTACTTCGCCCGCTGCATCCAGCACGAGACGGACCACCTGTACGGGTACCTGTACATCGACCGCCTCTCCAAGCGCGACCGCAAGGACGCCCTGCGCCAGATGGAAGAGGGCACTCCGCGCTACCCGGTCGTCGCCAACGACTGACCCCGCCCCTTCGCACGCACGGCGCGGTGCCCGGCCCAGCCGGCCACCGCGCCGACCGCGTACCAGAAGAGATCCGGCGCGTTGAACGTCGTCCCGAACACCAGCCGCGCCAGGCCGCTGTGCGCGGCCATGGCGGCCGGCCCCCCGGTCAGCTGAAAGAACTCGACCCCCCAGCTGAACCCGAGCCCGACCCCCGCCGCCACCACCGGCCGCACCCGGGGCACGACCAGCACCACGAGCGCCACGACCAGCACGGTGTAGAGCGCGTCCCCCGCGTACTTGCCGACGTCACCGCCCCCCAGGGCCCGGACCCCCAGCCCCGCCCCGACCGCCACCAGGGCCGCGGCCCCGGCCAGTATCCGCGTCCGCCCGAGATCACCCATGCGGGGGAGCCTACGCGTCGAGGGGGCGGGCGGTGATCAGACGGCCGGTCTTGGCCGTCGTACGGAGAGGGGCCCCGCACTCGTCGAGTGCGGGGCCCCTCTCCGTATCCCGAGGACCGGACTAGAAGTCCTCGTCCAGGTCCACCGACCCCTCCACCGCCACCTGGTAAGCGGACGGGCGGCGTTCGAAGAAGTTGGTGAGCTCCTGGACGCCCTGGAGTTCCATGAACGCGAACGGGTTCTCCGAGCCGTACACCGGGGCGAAGCCCAGGCGGACCAGGCGCTGGTCGGCGACGCACTGGAGGTACTCGCGCATCGACTCGGTGTTCATGCCCGGCAGGCCGTCGCCGCACAGGTCGCGGCCGAACTGGAGCTCCGCCTCGACGGCCTCGCGCAGCATGTCGGTGACCTGCTGCTGGAGCGCGTCGTCGAAGAGCTCGGGCTCCTCCTTGCGGACGGTGTCCACGACCTCGAAGGCGAAGTTCATGTGCATCGTCTCGTCGCGGAACACCCAGTTGGTGCCGGTCGCCAGGCCGTGCAGCAGGCCGCGGGACCGGAACCAGTACACGTACGCGAAGGCGCCGTAGAAGAACAGGCCCTCGATGCACGCGGCGAAGCAGATCAGGTTGAGGAGGAAGCGGCGGCGGTCGGCGGCCGTCTCCAGCTTCTCGATCTTCTCGACCGAGTCCATCCACTTGAAGCAGAACTGCGCCTTCTCGCGGATGGAGGGGATCTCCTCGACCGCGTCGAACGCCGCCGCCCGGTCGTCCGGGTCGGGGAGGTACGTGTCCAGGAGCGTCAGGTAGAACTGGACGTGCACGGCCTCCTCGAAGAGCTGGCGCGAGAGGTACAGGCGCGCCTCGGGGGAGTTGATGTGCTTGTAGAGGGTCAGGACCAGGTTGTTCGAGACGATCGAGTCGCCCGTCGCGAAGAACGCGACCAGCCGGCCGATCATGTGCTGCTCACCGGGGGTGAGTTTGGCGAGGTCGGCGACGTCCGAGTGGAGGTCGACCTCCTCCACGGTCCAGGTGTTCTTGATCGCGTCGCGGTAGCGCTCGTAGAAGTCCGGGTAGCGCATCGGACGGAGGGTCAGCTCGAAGCCCGGGTCCAGGAGGTTCTTGTTCTCGGTGGTGCTCATTACTGGCATGCCTCGCAGGACTCGGGGTTCTCAAGGGAGCAGGCGACCGCGTCGGGGTCGGCGGCCTGCTGGACGGGGATGGGGGCGGCGGTCGCGGCGGACGCCTGGGCGGCGCGGGCGATCCGGGTCGCCGGGCGCGAGCGCAGGTAGTACGTGGTCTTCAGGCCCTGCTTCCAGGCGTACGCGTACATCGACGACAGCTTGCCGATGGTCGGCGTCTCCATGAACAGGTTCAGCGACTGCGCCTGGTCCAGGAACGGCGTGCGGGCGGCGGCCATGTCGATCAGGCCGCGCTGCGGGATCTCCCACGCCGTGCGGTACAGCTCGCGCACCTCGGCCGGCACCCAGCCGAAGCCGGCGATCGAGCCGTTGGCCTCGCGCAGCGCCTCGCGGGTCTGCGGGTCCCACACGCCCAGCGCCTTCAGCTCGTCCACCAGGTACGAGTTGACCTGGAGGAACTCGCCGGACAGCGTCTCGCGCTTGAACAGGTTGGAGACCTGCGGCTCGATGCACTCGTAGACACCGGCGATCGAGGCGATCGTCGCCGTCGGCGCGATGGCCAGCAGCAGGCTGTTGCGCATCCCGACGGCGGCGATCCGCTCGCGCAGCGCGGCCCAGCGCTCCGGCCAGTTCAGCTGGACATCGAAGTGGTCCGGGTGCAGCACGCCGCGCGCGGTGCGGGTCTTGTCCCAGGCGGGCAGCGGCCCGTTGCGCTCGGCGAGGTCGGCGGACGCCTCGTACGCGGCCAGCATGATCCGCTCGGCGATCCGGGTGGACAGCGCGCGGGCCTCGGGCGAGTCGAAGGGCATCCGCAGCTTGAAGAAGACGTCCTGGAGGCCCATCGCGCCCAGGCCCACCGGGCGCCAGCGGGCGTTGGAGCGGCCCGCCTGCTCGGTCGGGTAGAAGTTGATGTCGACGACCCGGTCGAGGAACGTGACCGCGGTGCGCACGGTCTCGTCGAGGCGCTCCCAGTCGATGCCGCCGCCGGCCACGAAGGCGCCCAGGTTGACCGAGCCGAGGTTGCAGACGGCCGTCTCGCCGTCGTCGGTGACCTCGATGATCTCGGTGCAGAGGTTCGAGGAGTGGACGACGGAGCCGGGCTCGGCGGTCTGGTTCGCGGTGCGGTTGGAGGCGTCCTTGAAGGTCATCCAGCCGTTGCCGGTCTGCGCGAGGGTGCGCATCATCCGGCCGTACAGGTCCCGGGCCGGCATCGTCTTCTTGGCCAGGCCCGCCGCCTCGGCCTCGCGGTACGCCGCGTCGAACTCCTCGCCGTACAGGTCGACCAGCTCGGGCACGTCGGCGGGGGAGAACAGCGACCAGGGGGCGTCCGCGTTGACCCGGCGCATGAACTCGTCCGGGATCCAGTGCGCCAGGTTCAGGTTGTGGGTGCGGCGGGCGTCCTCGCCGGTGTTGTCGCGGAGCTCCAGGAACTCCTCGATGTCCGCGTGCCAGGTCTCCAGGTAGACGGCGGCGGCACCCTTGCGGCGCCCGCCCTGGTTGACGGCGGCGACGGAGGCGTCCAGCGTCTTCAGGAACGGCACGATGCCGTTGGAGTGCCCGTTGGTGCCGCGGATCAGCGAGCCGCGGGCGCGGATGCGGGAGTACGAGAGGCCGATGCCGCCCGCGTGCTTCGACAGCCGCGCGACCTGGTGGTAGCGGTCGTAGATGGAGTCCAGCTCGTCCTGCGGGGAGTCCAGCAGGTAGCAGGAGGACATCTGCGGGTGGCGGGTGCCGGAGTTGAAGAGGGTGGGGGAGGAGGGCAGGTAGTCGAGCCGGCTCATCAGCCCGTACAGCGCCGCCACCTCGTCCACGGCGCGGTCGCTGTCGTCCTCGGCGAGGCCGCTCGCCACGCGCAGCATGAAGTGCTGCGGGGTCTCGATGACCTGGCGGGTGATCGGGTGGCGCAGCAGGTAGCGGGAGTACAGGGTGCGCAGGCCGAAGTAGCCGAAGCGGTCGTCGCCCGCCGGGTCGATCAGGGCGTCGAGGTAGCCGGCGTGCGCGGCGACGAACGCGGCCGTGCGGTCGGCGATCAGGCCCTCGCGGTGCCCGACGGCGACGGAGGCCGAGAAGGCGACGGCGCCCTGGCCCGCGGCCTCGTCGGCGATGGTGAGGGTGAGCAGCCGGGCGGCGAGCCGGGAGTACGCCGGGTCCTCGGCGATCAGTCCGGCGGCGGCCTCGGTGGCCAGTTCGCGCAGCTCCGCCTCGTCCGAGGAGGCGCTGCGGCCGCGCAGGGCGGCGGCGGCGACCTTGCCGGGGTCGGTGTCCGGGAGGTCGGCGGTGAGATCGGTCAGGGTCCGCAGCAGCACGGTGCCGGGGCCGTCGGTCTCGATCGCTGCGGCCGGATCGGCGGGCGCGATGGTCACGTGGGGGCTCTCCCTCGCTCGGCTCGGTGCCAGGGCGGGGGGCGGGAACGGGACGGCCGTACGCACGGCTGCGCCGCGTCCACCGGCCCACTCCGCGAGGCCCGGACGTCTGTCGGCACCCGGAACGGACGGACCGGGTGCGCTGTCGGCAGGTCCTCGGACTCACCTTGGCGCGAACGCGCACAAAACACACCGTTGCGGGACAGTTCCGGATTTCCACCGGATTCCCCTGCGGCGACAGCGAGGACGAGCATACATGTGGGGGGCACCGCTCGCGGCACCCCCCACATGTTGTGTCGGCCTGGAGCCTGTCCGGCGGCGGTCAGAGCTCCAGAACGTAGGTGAACAGGGTGAAGTCCAGGCCCGGAACCGGCTTCCAGTCGCGTTCGGGGGAGCGGACGAAGCCCAGTCGCTCATAGATCCGGTGGGCGGTGGTCATGCTCCGCTGGGTGGACAGCACGATCCGGGCGCACCCCTCGGCGGCCCGCGCCCGGTCCACGCAGGCCCGCACGAGGGCCTCCCCGACGCCCCGGCCGCGCGCCGCGTGCGCGACGGCCAGCATCCGGAACTCGGCCTCGCCGGGGCCCGCGATGTCGGCCCACTCCTCGCCGCCGAGCGCGAAGGTCACGCCGCCGAGGACGGCCCCGGCCGCGTCGGCCGCCGCGTCGACGGCCACCAGCACCTCGGCCTCGGCGTCCCGCCGGGCGGTGTCCCGCAGCCGGTGCAGATAGTCGTCGTCCTCGCCGAACGTGAGGAAGCCGTCGTCGAGGTAGGCCCGCGCGGTGACCTCGCCGAGCGCCTCGTACTCCTCGGGCCGTACCGCCCTGATCGTGAAGTCCATGCCAGGGAGTCTGCCCCGGGGCGCGGCTCCGGCCGCCGCCGGGACCCCCGGCACGGCTCCGACCGCCTCGGGGACCCCCGGGCACGGCTCCGCCCGCCGCCGGGTGTCCCGGGGCGGGCGGAGCGCGGGGCGCGCGGGGCGGTCGGCGGGGCTCAGTGCCCGGCGGTGCCGACCTTCGGGAGCTCGGTGGCGACGCCCTTGTCGCCGGCGTCCGCCGTGTAGTCGCCGGGCGCGGTCTCGTCGACGCCGTCGGGCGCCTTGAGCGCCTTCAGGACGAAGGTGAGGACCACGGTGACGACCAGGTTGAGCACGAAGGCGGTGAGGCCGATGTAGCCGATCTCGCCGATGCCGGGGATCGCGGCCGAGGAGCCGCCGAAGTGCGCCTGCTTGGGCGTGCTCACGTTGTACGCGGCGATCGTGCCGTAGACCATGCCGACAGCCCAGCCGGCGAGCAGCGCCCAGCGGTGGAACCAGCGGGTGAACAGGCCGCCGACGAGGGCGGGGAAGGTCTGCAGGATCCAGATGCCGCCGAGGAGCTGGAAGTTGATGGCGACGGTCTTGTCCATGGTGAGGACGAAGACCAGCGCGCCGACCTTCACCAGCAGCGAGACCAGCTTGGAGATCTTGGTCTCCTGCTCGGGGGTCGCGTCCGGCTTGAGGAAGTCCTTGTAGATGTTCCGGGTGAACAGGTTGGCCGCGGCGATCGACATGATCGCGGCCGGGACCAGGGCGCCGATGCCGATGGCCGCGAAGGCCACCCCGGCGAACCAGGCCGGGAACATGTCCTCGAAGAGCTGCGGGATGGCGAGCTGCCCGTTGCTGACCTTGACCCCGGCGGCGATGGCCATGAAGCCGAGCAGCGCGAGCAGGCCCAGCATCAGCGAGTACAGCGGCAGGATCGTGGTGTTGCGGCGGATCACCTCGCGGCTCCGGGACGACAGGGTCGCCGTGATGGAGTGCGGGTACATGAAGAGCGCCAGCGCCGAGCCGAGCGCGAGGGTCGCGTACGTCCACTGGCCGGCCTCGGCCGGTACGAGCCCGCCGGCCTTGGCGGCGGTGAACTTGGCGTCGGCCGAGGCGAAGATCTCGTCGAAGCCGCCCAGCTTGATCGGGATGTAGATGATCGCCACCGCGATGACGAGGTAGATCAGGGTGTCCTTGACGAAGGCGATGAGCGCCGGGGCGCGCAGCCCGGAGGAGTACGTGTAGGCCGCGAGCACGCCGAAGGCGATGAGCAGCGGCAGGTCCTTGACGAACCAGTGGGTGTCCTCGCCGCCGCCGACGCCCATCACGTCCAGGACGGCCTGGATGCCGACGAGTTGCAGGGCGATGTACGGCATGGTGGCGAGGATGCCGGTGACGGCGACCGCCAGCGACAGGCCCTTGGAGCCGAAGCGGCCGCGGACGAAGTCGGAGGTCGTCACGTAGCCGTGCTTGTGCGAGACCGACCACAGGCGGGGCAGGAAGGTGAAGATCAGCGGGTAGACCAGGATCGTGTACGGCACGGCGAAGAAGCCGGCCGCGCCCGCCGCGTAGATGGCCGCCGGGACGGCGACGAAGGTGTACGCGGTGTAGAGGTCGCCGCCGAGCAGGAACCAGGTGACCCAGGTGCCGAACGAGCGCCCGCCGAGGCCCCATTCGTCGAGGCTGTTCTCGTTCTCGGCCTTGCGCCACTTGGCGGCCAGGAAGCCCATGACCGTGACGGCCAGGAAGAAGAAGACGAAGACGCCGAGCGCGACGCCGTTCACGCCGTCGTTCATCGCGCGTCACCCCCCTTGCGGGCGCGCTGGTCACGCTTCCAGAGCTGGTACGCGATCATGGTGAGCGCGGTCGAGACGACCACCCAGAGCATCTGGTACCAGTAGAAGAACGGGATGCCGGCGACGGTGGGCTCCACCTTCGCGTACGAGCCGACCCACAGCATCGCGACGAACGGCGCGAACAGGCAGAGCCCGATCACCACCCTGACCGGTGTGATGACCGGTTGTTTCCCTTGTGCCGCTTCTGACATGGCGAAACCGTCCCCTCGCTGATCACCTCGTGAGACGGGGAAATCTAGGGGACGGTCCCGCTGTTAGGAACCCCTGTCCGTATAACGGATCAAGACTGTCAGGTCTACGTCAGATCGATACCGGACGGGCCCGGTTCAGCCGTTGGGGCGCTGCAGTCGGGCGACGAACTTGTAGCGGTCGCCGCGGTAGACGGAACGCACCCATTCGACCGGTTCGCCCTGGGCGTCCAGGGAGTGCCGGGAGAGCATCAGCATCGGCAGGCCCACGTCCGTGCCGAGCAGTCCGGCCTCGCGCGGGGTGGCCAGCGAGGTCTCGATGGTCTCCTCGGCCTCGGCCAGGTGCACGTCGTAGACCTCGGCCAGCGCCGTGTACAGGGAGGTGTACTTGACCAGCGAACGCCGCAGCGCGGGGAAGCGCTTGGCGGACAGGTGGGTGGTCTCGATGGCCATCGGCTCGCCGCTCGCCAGGCGCAGCCGCTCGATCCGCAGCACCCGCCCGCCGGCCGTGATGTCGAGCAGCCCGGCGAGGGTGTCGTCGGCCGTCACGTACCCGATGTCGAGCAGCTGCGAGGTGGGCTCCAGGCCCTGCGCGCGCATGTCCTCGGTGTACGAGGTGAGCTGGAGGGCCTGGGAGACCTTGGGCTTGGCCACGAAGGTGCCCTTGCCCTGGATCCGCTCCAGCCGTCCCTCGACGACCAGTTCCTGGAGGGCCTGGCGCACGGTGGTGCGCGAGGTGTCGAACTCGGCGGCCAGGGTGCGCTCGGGCGGGACCGGGGTGCCGGGCGGCAGGGTGTCCGTCATGTCGAGCAAGTGCCGCTTCAGTCGGTAGTACTTGGGCACGCGCGCGGTGCGAGTGGCGGCGGTCCCGCCCTCAGTCTCCGTGCTGCCCGCGTCCGTGGCCATGGCCTGCCTTCCCGACTCCTGTGCTGCTGCCGTCACCGGCTCCTCCGTCTGTCGCGGCTCACATGGTGGCACGGACCGGTCACGGGTCGTCGCCCTCCCTCAGGTGTCGGTCCGATAACGGACGCGACTGCCCTTCTTATACACCCTTGACACCCCTAAAGGTCTAGGCCAAGCTCCGGGTACTGGTCTACACCATTAAAGACCAGGTCCCAGCCCCACGAGCATTACTCGACGTATGTCTGTATGTCTTCGCGCGGTGGGCAGGGGTTGCAGCATCCCTGAGGAGGGTGGCGTGAAGCGCAAGCTCATCGCGGCGATCGGCGTCGCGGGCATGATGGTCAGCATTGCCGCGTGTGGTGGCTCGGACGACAAGGGCGGTGCGAAGGCCGGCGGCGACGCCAAGGAGCTCACCGTCTGGCTGACGGTCGACGCCCAGAACAACTGGCCGGAGCTGGTCAAGGCCGCCGATGACGCGGTCACCAAGAAGCACCCCGGCATCAAGATCAAGCACGAGTACTACGGCTGGCCGGACAAGAACACCAAGCTCGACGCGGTGCTCGCCACGGACAAGGCCCCGGACGTTGTCGAGATGGGCAACTCCGAGATGATCAGCTACATGGCCAAGGGCGCCTTCGCCCCGGTCGACCCGTCGAAGTTCGACAACTCCGACAAGTGGCTCGACGCGCTGAAGGACTCGGTCACCTACAACGGCAAGACCTACGGTGTCCCCTACTACGCCGGTGGCCGCGTGGGCACCTGGCGCAAGGACATCGCCGCCGAGGCCGGTGTCAAGGCCGCGCCGAAGACGTGGGCCGAGCTGACCGCCGCGCTCGACGCCATCCAGAAGAAGAAGGGCGACAAGTTCAGCGCCTGGTACCAGCCGTCGCCGGACTGGTACGCCGCGATGTCCTTCGTCTACGAGGCGGGCGGCTCGATCGCCAAGCAGGACGGCGAGACCTGGAAGGCGAACCTCTCCTCGCCCGAGTCCGTCAAGGGCCTCACCGAGTACAAGAACATCGTCGACAAGTACATGCACGGCGACAAGACGAAGGACGAGTCCGACCGTCCCGTCGTCTTCGGCCAGGGCAACTCCGCGACGATCTTCGCCGCCGGCTGGGAGGGCGCCACCGCCGCCGACCCGAAGTCCGACAAGGTCGGCGGGCTGAAGGACAAGCTCGAGAACTTCGTGATGCCCGGCCCGTCCGGCAAGAACCTCCCCGTCTTCCTCGGCGGCTCGGACCTGGCCATCCCGGTCAAGTCCAAGGCGCAGGACGTCGCGGCCGAGTGGATCGCCGCCTTCACCGGCCCCGAGGGCCAGAAGGGCCTGATCGCCAAGGGCAACCTGCCCAACAACAAGGCGGACCTCGCCCCGCTGAAGAACGACCCGGCCACCGCCGTCCCGGCGACCGCGGCCGAGTCGAGCTGGTTCGTCCCGACCGCCCCCGGCTGGGGCCAGGTCGAGAAGGCCCAGACCCTCAAGACGATGCTCATCGAGATCGCCAACGGCAAGAAGTCGGTCGAGCAGGCGGCCAAGGACGCCGACGCCGCGATCGACAAGGTCATCAACACCAAGTGACCTATGGCAGGGCCCCGTCGCCACGGCGGGGCCCTGCCGCCCGTACCACGAGAGGGATCGCTGAGGAGCACGGGATGAGTGCCGCAGACACAACCACCGCGAAGGTGCCGCCGGTGCGGCAATCGCCACCATCCGGCTCCACGGCCGGTGCCCCCGCCCCGCGCGGGAAGTCCATAGGCAGAGCCGGGGTCCCATGGCTGCTCCTCGCGCCATGTCTGCTCGTGCTCGTCCTGGTGCTCGGCTATCCGCTGATCCGCCTGGTCGCGCTCTCGTTCCAGAACTACGGCCAGCCGCAGCTGTGGGGCTTCGAGTCGGCCACCTCGGCCGGCCTGGACAACTTCACCCGGATCCTCGGCGACAGCGAGTTCTGGTCCGTGGTCCTGCGCACCGTGATCTTCGCGGGCGGCGCGGTCATCGTCACGATGGTCCTCGGCATGGCGATCGCGCTGCTCCTCCAGCGCGTCTCCGGCTGGGTCAAGCTCCTCATCAACATCGTCCTCGTGGCGAGCTGGGGCATGCCGATCATCGTCGCCACCGCCATCTTCAAGTGGATCTTCGACACCGACTACGGCGTCCTCAACTGGCTGCTGAGCCGCCTGCCGGGTGTCGACATGATCGGCCACAACTGGTTCGCCAGCGGCCCCCAGGGCCTCGCCGTGATCATGCTCCTGGTGGTCTGGGGCGCCGTCCCCTTCGTCGTGATCACCCTCAGCGCCGGTCTCACCCAGGTGCCCAAGGAGCTCGAAGAGGCCGCCCGCCTCGACGGCGCCGGCGCCTGGAAGGTCTTCCGCTACGTCACGCTGCCGATCCTCAAGCCCATCATCGTCATGCTGACGACGCTCTCGGTGATCTGGGACATGGGTGTCTTCCCGCAGGTCTACGTGATGCGCAACGGCCACCCCGAGGCCGAGTTCCAGCTCCTCACCACGTACTCGTTCGACCGGGCGTTCGTCGTCAACGACTACGGCACCGGCTCCGCGATCGCGCTCGTCACGGTCCTGCTGCTGCTCGGCGTCGTCGCGGTGTACATGCGCCAGATGCTCAAGATCGGAGATGTGGAGTGAGCACCGCCAAGGCCACCGCCAAGGTCGGCGCGGCCCCGCGCCGCCCGCGCAAGTCGAAGCTCGGCTGGAACCTGCTCGGTCTGCTCGTCTTCGTCACCGCCGGCTTCCCCGTCTACTGGATGCTGAACACCGCGTTCAAGCCCGACCGGGACGCCATCGACCCCAACCCGAAGTTCTTCCCGACCACCTTCACGCTCGACAACTTCAAGCGTGCGCTGGACATCGCGGACTTCTGGGGCCCGGTCACCCGCAGCCTCCTCGTCTCGTCCATCGTGGTCGTGATCGGCATCGTGGTCGGCCTGCTCGCCGCCCTCGCGATCTCCCGCTTCGCCTTCCGCGGCCGCAAGGTCGTCATCGTCGGCATCCTCGCGGTCCAGATGGTCCCGCTGGTCGCGATGATCATCCCGGTCTTCCTGATGCTCAACGACCTGGGCCAGTACGACAAGATCAGCGGCCTGATCATCACGTACCTGACCTTCATCCTCCCCTTCACGGTGTGGACCCTCCGCGGCTTCATCGTGAACATCCCCAAGGAGCTGGAGGAGGCCGCGCAGGTCGACGGCTGCACCCCCACCGGCGCGTTCCTGCGGGTCGTCTTCCCGCTGCTCGCCCCCGGCATGGTCGCCACCTCGGTCTACGGCTTCATCCAGGCATGGAACGAGTACCTCTACGCCCTGATGCTGATGAGCCAGCAGAACCAGACGGCCACCGTCTGGCTCTCCAACTTCATCACCAAGAACGGCACCGAGTACTCCGCGATGATGGCCGGCTCCACCATGATGGCCGTCCCCATCGTGATCCTCTTCCTCCTCGTCCAGCGCAAGATGGCCGCTGGCCTGACGGCCGGCGCCGTGAAGGGATGACGTCCTCCCCATGACCATTCTCGAAAGCGCCTCGGACACCCTGACCCGGGACGCCCTCACCGTCCTCCAGCCCGGCTTCGTGGGCACCACCGCCCCCGACTGGCTGCTGCGCCGGATCGGCGAGGGACTCTCCTCGGTCGGCCTGTTCGGACGCAACATCGACACCCCGGAGCAGCTCGCCGCGCTCACCGCGCGGCTGCGCGCCGAGCGGGACGACGTCCTCGTCGCCATCGACGAGGAGGGCGGCGACGTGACCCGCCTGGAGGTCAAGCAGGGCTCCTCCTTCCCGGGCAACTACGCGCTGGGCAGCGTCGACGACGTCGAGCTCACCCGGGCCGTGGCCCGCGAGCTCGGCAGCCGGCTCGCCGCCTGCGGGGTCGACCTCAACTGGGCGCCCTCCGCCGACGTGAACTCCAACGCCGACAACCCGGTCATCGGGGTGCGCTCCTTCGGCGCCGACCCCGAGCTGGTCGCCCGGCACACCGTGGCCTACGTCGACGGCCTCCAGGCCGTCGGTGTCGCCGCCTGCACCAAGCACTTCCCGGGGCACGGCGACACCAATGTGGACTCGCACCACGCGCTGCCCCGCATCGATGTGGACCTGGACACACTGCACGCCCGTGAGCTGGTACCTTTCCGCGCGGCCATCGCCGCCGGTACCAAAGCCGTCATGAGCGCGCATATCCTGCTCTCCGCGCTCGACCCGAACCGCCCCGCCACCCTGAGCCCGCAGATCCTCACCGGTCTGCTGCGCCGGGAGCTGGGCTTCGAGGGGCTCATCGTCACGGACGGCATGGAGATGCAGGCCATCTCGTCGACGTACGGCATCGAGCGCGGATCCGTCCTCGCGATCGCCGCGGGCGCCGACGCCATCTGCGTCGGCGGCGGGCTCGCCGACGAGGACACCGTACTGCGCCTGCGCGACGCGCTGGTGAACGCGGTACGGGCCGGTGAACTGCCCGAGGAGCGGCTGGCCGACGCCGCGGCGCGCGTGCGCGCCCTGGCGGCCTGGACCCAGGCGCACCGGGCGAGGGGGGCTGGTTCGGGGCCGGGCGCGGCAGTGCAGGAGGGGACCGCGCCCGGCACCGACGTGGGCCTCGTCGCGGCCCGCCGGGCCCTGCGGCTGACCCCGGGCGAGCACCCGTACCAGCCGGTCACCGAGGCGCCCTACGTGGCCTCCTTCACCCCCGTCGCCAACTTCGCGGTCGGCGACGAGACCCCCTGGGGCGTCGCCGCCGAGCTGGCGCGGCTGCTCCCGGGCACCGCGACCGGCAACTACGGCGCCGACGCCGCGCCGGACGAGCTGCTCGCGGCGGCCGGCGACCGGCGCGTGGTCGCGGTCGTACGGGACGCCCACCGGCACCCGTGGATGGCGAAGGCCCTGGACGACCTGCTCGCCGCCCGCCCGGACACCGTGGTGGTCGAGATGGGCCTCAACGAGTCGGAGCCCCGCGGGGCCCTGCACATCGCGACCCACGGCGCCGCCCGCGTCTGCGGCCGCGCCGCGGCGGAGGCCGTCGTGGGCCGCTAGTCCCGCTCCGCCCGTACGCAAGGGGCCCGGCACCTGATCCAGGTGCCGGGCCCCTTCGCGTGACGTGCGCCCGTGAGCGGGCCGCCGGAACGGCTAGATGCCCTGCCAGGCGGGCTTGTTCGCGAAGGTGTGGCGGAAGTAGTCGGCCAGCTTCAGCTTGGAGGCGGCGGCCTCGTCCACGACCACGGTCGCGTGCTGGTGCAGCTGGAGCGCGGAGGCGGGCACGAGCGCCGAGACCGGGCCCTCGACCGTCTGCGCCACGGCCTCGGCCTTGCCCTCGCCGGTGGCGAGCAGCACCAGGTGGCGGGCCTCCAGGATGGTGCCGATGCCCTGGGTGATGACGTGGTGCGGCACCTGCTCGATGTCGTTGTCGAAGAAGCGCGCGTTGTCCACGAGGGTCTGCTCGGTGAGCGTCTTGATCCGGGTGCGGGAGGCGAGCGAGGAGCAGGGCTCGTTGAAGCCGATGTGCCCGTCGGTGCCGATGCCGAGGATCTGGAGGTCCACGCCGCCGGCCTCGCCGAGCGCCCGGTCGTAGGCCACACAGGCCGCCTGGACGTCCTCGGCGGAGCCGTCCGGGCCCATGAAGGCGTCCTGGGAGAGGCCGAGCGGCTCGACGACCTGGCGCAGCACCGTGGACCGGTAGGACTCGGGGTGCCCGGCGGGCAGCCCCACGTACTCGTCCAGCTGGGCGATGCGGGCCCGGGAGGCGTCCACGGAACCGGCCGCGACCATGGCCGTCAGGGCGTCGTAGATGGGCAGCGGGGTCGATCCGGTGGCCACGCCGAGCAGCGCGTCCGGCTTGCGGCGCAGGAGGTCGGCGATGCCGTCCGCGATGAGCTCGCCGCCCGCCTTGGCGTCCTTGACGATGACAACTTCCACGCTGTGCCTGCCGATCTGGTGAGGGGCTGGAGAGGAGCCTGGTGGTATAGACCAATCAAAGCCCAAATCTAGCAGAGCCGAGGCCGTCCGCCCATGTCGTTCCGGGTCCTTCCGGCCCCTTCCGGCCCGCCGGCGGGCCCGGGGTGTCCGCCCTCGGCCCACCTCACCCATCGTCGGCCGCCCCCGCCCCGTCAGCCACTCGGGGACCGCGCCCGCCCTTTCGTAGCGGGCGCTATAGAATTTCTCCATGACCTCGAAACAGCGCGGCCGGCCCCGCTCCTTCGACCGCCCGACGGCGCTGGAGCAGGCCATGACGGCCTTCTGGGAGCACGGGTACGAGACGACCTCCGTCTCCGACCTCACCCGCGCGATGGGCATCAGCGCGCCCAGCCTCTACGCGGCCTTCGGCGACAAGAGGACCCTCTTCGAGGAGGTCGTGGAGGGGTACGCGCGCTCGTACGGCGCCTTCGGCGGGCGCGCCTTCGCGGAGGAGCCGACCGCCCGCGCCGCGATGGGCCGGACGCTCAGGGAGGCGGCCAAGGCGTACACGGACCCGGCCCACCCGCGGGGCTGCCTGGTGATCTCGGCCGCGGTCAACTGCTCGACCCCCGAGGTCCAGGAGGCCCTGCGCGGGCGCCGGGAGGCCGATGCGGCCGCGTTCGAGGAGCGGATCCGCCGGGACGTGGAGAGCGGCGAGCTGCCCCCGGACACCGACGTCCGGGCCCTCGCCCGGTTCGGCGGCGCCGTCCTTCAGGGCATGTCCCAGCAGGCCCGCGACGGGGCGGGACGGGAGGAGCTGGAGGCGCTGGCGGAGACCGCGATGCGCGCCTGGCCGCCGGCCGACGGCGCGCGGGAGGCCGAATCGGCCCCGTAGTGGACACCCGCGGGCCGCGGCGCCTGACGGGACCCTCAACCCGTCCGGCACCGCAGCCCGGAGTTGCTCGGCCGTGGGTGTGCGGTGCCCTCGGCCGTTGGGGAGGTCTCGGCGCAGTCAGGGCAGAGAGCGCCGGGTACCTCGTCCACCCTCCTGTGCGGGGAGAGTGGAGGCTCCTTGGGAAGCATTGTGGACTAGACCATTCTCGTCTGTCCATCCATAGGAGCCGGGTCCTTCCGGGCCCATCCTCCAACACGGAGCCCCGGAGATCCAGGTTCACCGCCCCGTAATTCCGCGGGTACGCTCGCACACGTGCCCTCCATGAACGACCTCGTCCGCCAGCACACCGCCCTGAGCGAGTCCGACCTCGACTGGCTCCACACGCTGGTGTCGGAGTGGCAGCTGCTCTCCGACCTCTCCTTCGCCGACCTCGTCCTGTGGGTCCCCACCCTGGACGGCACCCGGTACGTCTCCGTCGCCCAGATGCGGCCCAACACGGGCCCCACGTCCTACCAGGACGACATGGTCGGCCATCTGGTCCCGCGCGGCCGGCGCCCGCTCCTGGACGCCGCCCTCGACGAGGGCCGGATCGTCCGCGAGGGCGACCCGGAGTGGCGCGAGGAGGTCCCGGTCCGGGTCGAGTCCATCCCCGTGCGCCGCGAGGGCCGCGTCCTCGGCGTCATCGCCCGCAACACCAACCTGCTCACCGTCCGGACCCCCTCGCGCCTGGAGCTCACCTACCTCCAGTCCGCCTCCGACCTGGCCCAGATGATCGCCGCGGGCACCTTCCCGTTCCCCGGCGAGCAGGTGGACATGGACTCCTCGCCCCGCGCGGGCGACGGGCTGATGCGGCTCGACGCCGACGGCATCGTGCAGTACGCCTCGCCCAACGCCCTCTCCGCGTACCACCGGCTCGGCCTCGCCGCCGACCTCACCGGCCAGCACCTCGGCCAGATCACCGCCGAACTGGCCCCCTCCCGAGGCCCGGTCGACGAGGCCCTGGCCACGATGGCCTCCGGCTACGCCCCGCGCGAGTTCGAGGTCGAGGGCAACGGCGGCGTGATCCAGCTCCGCGCGATCCCGCTCAAGCCCAAGGGCACCCGCATCGGTTCGCTGGTGCTGCTCCGGGACGTCACCGAACTGCGCCGCCGCGAGCGCGAGTTGATCACCAAGGACGCCACCATCCGGGAGATCCACCACCGGGTGAAGAACAACCTCCAGACGGTGGCCGCCCTGTTGCGCCTCCAGGCCCGCCGGATGGACTCCGAGGGCGGGCGCGAGGCCCTCAACGAGGCCGTGCGGCGCGTCGGTTCGATCGCCATCGTCCATGAGACGCTGTCCCAGAACCTGGACGAGCGGGTCGAGTTCGACGAGATCGCGGACCGCGTGATCGCGATGGTCGCCGAGATCTCCCCGGGCAAGGTCACCTGCCGGCGCAACGGGCGCTTCGGCATCCTGGACGCCGAGGTCGCCACGCCGCTCTCCATGGTCCTCACCGAGATCCTGCAGAACGCCCTGGAGCACGCCTTCGCGCCGGGGGAGCGGGGCACGGTCGAGGTCACCGCCGTCCGCGGCGAACCCCGCGCGGACGCCCGGCTGCTGATCACGGTCAAGGACGACGGGCGCGGACTGCCCGAGGGCTTCGACCCGCAGCGCGCGGGCAACCTGGGGCTCCAGATCGTACGGACCCTGGTCGAGGGCGAGCTCGGCGGCGCCTTCGACATGCAGCCGGGCGACGAGCGCGGCACCCGGGTCGTCCTCGACATCCCCGTGCAGCCGCAGAAGTAGCCCCCGTACGGCGGGGGTTGGGGCCCTCCTGGGCCTCGGCCCCGGCCGCGCCCGCACCGCGCACAGCAGCGAGCCCCGGACCGAAAGGAACTCGGTCCGGGGCTCGAATGCTGTGGGTTACTACTGCTGCGCGCTGCGGCTCGGGGGCGGTGAATGCGTACACGATGTACGCGCCGCGTGCCTCAGGCTGTCACAGGTGGCTCAGGCGCTGGCGTTGCGCGCCCGGTTGCGGGCGGCGCGGCGCTTCATCGCGCGGCGCTCGTCCTCGCTGAGGCCACCCCAGACGCCGGAGTCCTGGCCGGACTCGAGCGCCCACTGCAGGCACTGCTCCATGACGGGGCAGCGGCGGCAGACGGCCTTGGCTTCCTCGATCTGCAGCAGCGCAGGACCGGTGTTGCCGATGGGGAAGAACAGCTCGGGGTCTTCCTCACGACAAACGGCGTTGTGACGCCAGTCCATGGCTGCTACCTCTCTTGGTTATTACGTGCAAGTTGCTTGTGAATGTGAACGCTTTCACGAATCCCCCCGCAAGGGAAGGGCCGACTGCCAGGTGAACTGGTGTGGTCCAGAGTTTGAGGAGGGGTTCTGGCTCTCAGTGGAGGCCGGTGTTGCGGGCCGTCCCGATCGCCAAGAAGAGACTCGCAAACCTCGGCAGCGGATACAACCCCTTCTGGAAAGTTTTTTTTGATTCCTCGGTGTCGGCTCCGTCACAGCCGTACTTCTAGGGGGTGGATGGCAGCCTAAACGTTCGAGTAGAAGGACTTTCGACCCTTCCGGTCACACAATCACACGCAGTGCACGGCGTACGCCTGTGAACGTCACGCTCGTACGCAGCCCCAGATGGTCGCCGTCCATCTGAAGGGGCAGGGGCACCTTCGAATGCAAGGTGAAGTCGGTCAGGTCGTGCAGGGTTCTCGCGTGCTTGCCGTGCGGCCCCTTTTCGGGGGTCGAAGTGAGCAGCTGAGTGGCATAGCGGGCCACCGAAGGAGCCGAGAGCCGGCTCAGTCCGAGCACGTCCAGCGCCGTTTCGAAGGACGCCTCCGGGGACGCGTACACCGGGCGATTCCCCAGGTAGGTCCAGGGGGAGGTGTTGCAGATTATGGAGAGGACCAGATCCTCCACAGGATCCTCACCCGGGCGCTCCAGCGTGATCGTCCCGTGCCGCCGGTTCTGCTCGCCCAGGAACTGGCGCACCACCTGGCGCAGATAGAGCGCGTGCGTCGAACGCTTTCCGCGCTCCCGCTGCTGTTCGACCCGGCCGATCACGCTCGCGTCGAATCCGAAGCCGGCACAGAACGTGAACCACCGTTCCGGAACGGCCTCGTCCTCCGTGCCCGGCGTCCCGGACGCCAGCCCCAGGCTCACCGTCCGTGCCCGCCGCTCACGCAGCGCGTCGAGCAGCGCCCCGGTCGCCTCCACGGCGTCGTTCGGCAGCCCCAGCGCGCGGGCGAACACGTTGGTCGAGCCGCCCGGCACCACCGCGAGCCCCGGCAGCCGGTCCGGATCGGGCCCCGCGTGCAGCAGCCCGTTGACCACCTCGTTCACCGTGCCGTCGCCGCCCAGCGCCACGACCAGGTCGATGTCGTCCGAGTCGGCGGCCCTGCGGCCCAGGTCACGGGCGTGCCCGCGGTACTCGGTGGTGATCGCGTCCAGCTTCATCTCGCTGGCCAGCGCGTGGATCAACACGTCACGGGTGCGGGCACTGGTGGTGGTGGCTGCCGGGTTGACCACGAGAAGCGCGCGCATGGTCGCCAGGGTACCTACCCGGCGGTACCGGGGCCCAGCCCGGCCCGTGCCCCCGGCTCCCCGGCCGCCCCGGCTACCCTGCAGGACATGAGCAGTGCCGACAGCGCCGAGGGTGCAGACATGAGCAGCAGTACGGAGCGGAGCCCGCGGCCCGGGCGCCTCACGGCCGCCGCCGCGGTGGCCGGCGTCGAGGGCCTCGCCCTCCTGGCCGGCGGCCTCTACATGCTGGTGACCGTCCTCGGCGACGGGCCCGACGACCTGACCTCGGCCGTCATGGGCGCCGCGACCCTGGTCGCCCTCGGCCTGATCCCGCTCGCCGCCGCCCGCGGCCTGTGGCTGCGCCGCTCCTGGGCCCGCGGCCCCGCGGTCATCACCCAGATCCTCGCCCTGCCGGTCGCCTGGCAGCTGCTCCAGGCGAACAGCGTCATGATCCCGGCCGGCATCGCCCTCGCAGTGCTCGCCGTGACCGGGCTCGTCCTGCTGGCGAGCCCGTCCACGACCGAGGCACTCGGCATCCGGCGCCCCGGCCAGGGCCAGGACGCGCCCCGGTAGTCCCGGGGGCCTACTCCTCCACGAGCAGCTTCTCCCGCAGCTGCGCCAGCGTGCGCGCGAGCAGCCGGGAGACGTGCATCTGCGAGATCCCGACCTCCTGCGCGATCTGCGACTGGGTCATGTTCCCGAAGAAGCGCAGCAGCAGGATCCGCTTCTCGCGCGGCGGCAGGTCCTCCAGGAGCGGCTTGAGCGACTCCCGGTACTCGACCCCCTCCAGCGCCTCGTCCTCCGCGCCCAGCGTGTCCGCGACCGCGGGGGACTCGTCGTCGGTGTCCGGCACGTCCAGGGAGAGCGTCGAGTAGGCGTTCGCCGACTCCAGGCCCTCCAGGACCTCCTCCTCCGAGATCCCCAGCCGCTCCGCCAGCTCGTGCACGGTCGGTGACCGTCCGTGCTGCTGCGAGAGCTCCGCCGTCGCCGTGGTCAGCGAGAGCCGCAGCTCCTGGAGGCGCCGGGGGACCCGGACCGCCCAGCCCTTGTCCCGGAAGTGGCGCTTGATCTCGCCGACCACCGTGGGGGTCGCGTACGTGGAGAACTCCACGCCCCGGTCAGGGTCGAACCGGTCCACCGACTTGATCAGGCCGATCGTCGCCACCTGGGTCAGGTCGTCGAGCGGCTCGCCCCGGTTGCGGAAGCGGCGGGCCAGGTGCTCCACCAGCGGCAGGTGCATCCGCACCAGCCGGTCGCGCAGCGCGGCCTTCTCCGCCGACCCCTCCGGCAGCGCCCGCAGCTCGATGAAGAGCGCCCGCGCGCCACTGCGGTCGTGCGGGTCGTGGGCGGCCGGGGCGGCCGGGGCGGGCTCGGGGGCCTCGCCCGCGGCATCGGCGGGGGGCCCGGCGGTCTCACCGGACGCCCCGGCGGCCCCCGGAGCCTCCGCGGCCTCTTCGCCCTTAGGGGCCCCTGGGGGCCCTGAGGCCCCTGGGGTACCCGGAACCTCGTTGTGCTGGTCCTGCTCGCTCATCTGGTCCGCCTGCTCCGCGTGATCCGTAGCGACCTCGACTCCCGTCCCGACCGGGGCCGACCCGGCCTCGGCGTCCGGATGCGGCCGTGCCTGCTGCTCAGGGATGCCGGCCGTCGCGTCCCCGCGCCTCACGCCGGGCCTGGCCCCGCGCCGCGCTGTTTGTACAGGCTGATGGAGACCGTACGGTCGGCCGCCACGGACGACTCCACCTTGCCGGCCAGTGCCGACAGCACCGTCCACGCGAAGGTGTCCCGCTCGGGGGCCCGGCCGTCCGTCGTCGGGGCCGACACCGTGACGTCGAGCGAGTCGTCGACCAGCCGGAAGACGCAGCTCAGCACCGATCCCGGCACGGCCTGCTGGAGCAGGATCGCGCACGCCTCGTCGACGGCGATGCGCAAGTCCTCGATCTCGTCGAGGGTGAAGTCCAAACGCGCCGCGAGACCGGCCGTGGCCGTACGCAGCACGGACAGGTAGGCACCCGCAGCGGGCAGCCGGACTTCCACGAAGTCCTGGGTCCCGGGCTCGCCTGCGATCTGGGACACCCTCACCTCCAAGGTGGCACAAGCTCTTTCGGGGTCCGGGGAAGAACCCCCCGAACCGGGCGGAACGCAGTGGGTTGCGCGATCCGCCGAGACGCTATCGCGATCCGTCCCGCCGTGTCGCCGGGGGCCCTGAGGACCGGCCCCCGCCCGGCGGCCGCGGAGAACCCGCGGAGGGGTGACGTACCCAGCCGTCAGACGATCGAACCGTCCACGAAGCACCAGCGCCAGCGCTCGTTCGGCTCGAAGGTCCGCATCACCGGATGACCCGTCGCCGTGAAGTGCGCCGTCGCGTGCCGCCCCAGCGAGGAGTCGCAGCAGCCCACGTGCCCGCAGCTGAGACAGAGCCGCAGCTGGACGGGGTGGGTGCCGTCGGCCAGGCACTCCGGACAGGTGTCGTTCAGCGGCGCCGGTTCGGGGCGCGGCATTTCGGCAACGTGCGGGCACTCGCTCATGATGGCCAGGTTACGTTGTGCCGGGACTCGCGTAGCGGGAGTGACGCAAGCCCACGGACGTTACGGACGGGACGGGCATGGACGCACTTCAGCTGGTGGGACTGGTCGCGGCGAGCGCCGCGGTGGCGGGCTTCGCCCGCCGCACCCCGGTCCCCGCGCCGCTGCTCCTGGTGACCGTCGGCCTGATCGCCGCCTATCTGCCGGGCGTGCCGGACTACACCCTCGACCCGCACATCGTGCTGCCGCTGATCCTGCCCCCGCTGCTCTACACGGCCGCCGTCGACTCCTCGTACCTCGACCTGCGCGCCAACATCCGGCCCGTCGCCCTGCTCTCCGTCGGCTACGTGCTCTTCGCGACGGTCGCGGTCGGCTGGCTCGCGTACGTCCTCGTGCCCGACCTGCCGCTGACGGCGGCGCTCGTGCTCGGCGCGGTCGTCGCCCCGCCGGACGCCGTCGCCGCCACCGCCATCGCCCGCAAGCTCGGCCTGCCGAACAGGATCACGACCATCCTCCAGGGCGAGTCCCTGGTGAACGACGCCACCGCCATCACCGCGTACAAGGTGGCGCTCGCCGCCGCCGTGGGGGAGGGCATCAGCTGGGCCGGCGGCCTCGGCGAGTTCGCCCTCGCCTCGCTCGGCGGCATCGGCGTCGGCCTGATCCTCATGGTGCCCATCCACTGGCTCCGCACCCATCTGCGCGAGGCGCTGCTCCAGAACACCCTCTCGCTGCTCATCCCCTTCGTCGCCTACGCCGCCGCCGAGGAGGTCGGCGCCTCCGGCGTGCTCGCCGTCGTGGTCGTCGGCCTCTTCCTCGGGCACAAGAACTGGCAGGTCGACTTCGCCACCCGGCTCCAGGAGGAGGCGGTCTGGAAGATGGTGGCCTTCGTCCTGGAGTCCGCCGTCTTCGCGCTGATCGGCCTCCAGCTCCCGTACGTCGTCCAGGGCCTCGGCCGGTACGGGATCGGGGAGGCGGCCTGGTACGCGGCCGGGGTCTTCGTGGCCGTGGTCGTCGTCCGCTTCGTCTGGGTCTACCCCGCCACCTTCCTGCCCCGCCGTCTCTCCGCGCGCATCCGCGCGCGCGAACCCGAGGTGGACTGGCGGGCGCCGCTGGTCGTCGGCTGGGCCGGGATGCGCGGGGTCGTCTCGCTCGCCATCGCCTTCTCCATCCCCGTCGTCGTCGACGGGACCGAGTTCCCGGCCCGCAACCTGGTCCTCTTCCTCACCTTCACCACCGTCATCGGCACCCTCGTGGTCCAGGGCCTCACCCTGCCGCCGCTCATCCGGGCCCTGAAGCTGCCCGGCCGCGACCGCTACCAGGAGACCCTCGCCGAGGCGCAGGCCCAGAGCGAGGCGTCGGGGGCCGCCGAGGCCCGCCTCGACGCACTGCTCGCCGACGAGCGCAACGCCCTCCCGCCGCCGCTCGCCGACCGGCTCCGCACCGTCCTGGAGCGCCGCCGCAACGCCGTCTGGGAGCGGCTCGGCGCCGTCAACGAGGTCACCGGCGAGACCGCCGACGAAACGTACCGGCGGCTGGCCCGCGAGATGATCGACGCCGAACGCGAGGTCTTCGTACAACTGCGCGACGCGCGCCGGATCGACGACGAGATGATGCGCACCCTGCTGCGCCGGCTCGACCTGGAGGAGGCCGCGGCCTACCGGGAGGAGTCCGACTGAGGCTCCGGGGCACCCGTGACCACGGCCGCGATCCGGGTGCCGGGGGCGAAGGCGCCCTCCTCGGCGAGCGTCACGAGCCCATGGAGCATTTTGGCCACATACAGCCGCTCGATGGCGAGTCCATGCCGCGCCCCGAAATCGGCCGCGAAGGCGTCGAGCTCCGGGGTGGTACGGGCGTAACCGCCGCAATGGAAGCGCTCGTCCAGCCGCCACTCCCCGCGCGGGCCGCCGAAAGCGGCCTCCTGGAGGGCCCTGACCTCGTCGCCGAGGAAGCCGCCCCTGAGCACCGGGACGCCGAGGACGGGGCCCGGGAACCCGGCGGCCAGCCCGGCCAGGGTGCCGCCCGTCCCGCAGGCGACGGCGGCCACGTCGGCCCAGCCCGCCAGCTCGCGCCCGAGCCCGGAGCAGCCCTCGGCCGCGCGCGCGTTGCTGCCGCCCTCGGGGACGACGTACACGTCCTCGGGCGCCTCGCCCAGGATCCGGCCGAGGACGGCGGGCTCGTGCTTGGCGCGGTACGTGGCGCGGTCGACGAACAGCAGCCGCATCCCGTCCGCCGCGCACCGCGCGAGCGAGGGGTTCAGCGGCCGGCCGGCCAGCTCGTCGCCGCGCACGACGCCGATGGTGCGGAAGCCGAGCAGGCGGCCCGCGGCGGCCGTCGCGCGCAGGTGGTTGGAGTAGGCCCCGCCGAAGGTGAGCACGGGGCGCCCGGCCGCCGCGCGCAGGTTGGGCGCCAGCTTGCGCCACTTGTTGCCGGGCAGGTCGGGGTGGATCAGGTCGTCGCGCTTGAGCAGCAGCCGCAGGCCGTGCCGGGTGAAGCGCTCGTCCTCGACCGGCTCCAGGGGGGAAGGGAGCCGGGGGCGCAGGCGGGCGAGGTCGGGCGCGTTCACCCGGTCATTCTCCCGGACGGGCGGCTCTCCCAGGAGGGGCGGCCCTCCGGGGACGGGCGGTCGCCCGGGCGGGCGGCGTCCCCCGCGCGGGGGACGCCGCCTGAGGCCCCGCGCGGGTCAGCGCAGCTGCTCGGCGATCCGCTCGCGCATGGACGCCATCGTGAAGCCGCGCGGATCGACCTTGCCCGGCTGCCACTCCAGGTGCCCGATCACCGAGCGCTGGGTCCAGCCGTGCACCCGGCAGACCGCCGCCGCGGCCTTGGCGATGGCGTCGAGCTGGACCTTGGGCCACGGGTCCACGCCGTCGCCGAGGTTCTCGCACTCGAAGCCGTAGAAGTGCCGGTTGCCGTCGGTGGTGGCCTCCCGGTCCGGCGGCAGGCCCTTCTCGGCGATGACCGCGCGCAGCACCTCGGCGTCGCCGAGACCGGCGTGGTTGGCCCGGCCGTAGCCGACCAGGTGGACGCTGCCGTCCTTGGCGATGACGCCGTGGCAGAGCGGCCCCGGCAGGGACTCGTAGCCGTCCCGGCAGATGCGGACGGTGTTGTCGGTGCCCCGGGTGACGGTGTGGTGGATCATCACGCCGTACACGGGGCCCCAGGGGCCCTTCTGGTTGCGGTTGTGGGTGCGCCAGTCGCCGACCTCGACGACATCGAGGCCCTCGCCGCGCAGCGCGTCGAGGAAGCGGTTGGCGGACATGGGTGAGGACATGACCGGCTCCTTCCAGCAGGGCGATCACAGGGGGATCACCGGTCGTTCCGGGGTACCGGAGCGACGCCCTCCGCTGCCATCCGTTCGGACCGTGTGCGAGCAGATCCGGACACGGGGGAGTGAAGGGGCGCGAAACAGCGCCCACCGGCGTGCACTGTTCGAGTGGAAATCGCGTCCCATGCCCGTTTGAGGCTCGCCGAGTCCCACTCTTTTGTGTAATGGCGGTGGCACTCTCCGTGCTGAAAGGCTTCCTCTCGCAGATCTGTCATACGAGAGGGAGTTCCATGTCCGTTGGTTCGGTTGAGGACGAGGCCCGCGCGGAGCAGACGCCGCCGCAGCAGAGTCTCGGCACGGCCGCCGCGCGGAACCTCGCGTCCACCACCAAGTCGGCCCCGCAGATGGAGGAGATCTCCTCCCGCTGGCTGCTGCGCACGCTGCCGTGGGTGGAGGTCAAGGGCGGCACCTACCGGGTGAACCGGAGGCTCAGTTACTCCGTGGGCGACGGCCGCGTCACCTTCGTGCAGACCGGGGGGCGGGTCGCCGTCATCCCGGCCGAGCTCGGCGAGCTCCCCGCCCTGCGCGGTTACGAGGACCCGGACGTCCTCGCCGAGCTGGCCGCCCGCTGCCGGCAGCGGGAGCTCGCGGCGGGCGAGGTCCTCGCCGCGCGCGGCGAGCCCGCCGACCGGGTGCTCCTCCTCGCGCACGGCAGGGTCGAGCGGATCGGCGCCGGGCCGTACGGGGACGAGACCGTGCTCGGCGTCCTCGCCGACGGCTCGTACCTCGGCGAGGACGCCCTCGTCGACGGCGAGGCGGCCTGGGAGTGGACCGCCCGCGCGGCCACCGCCTGCACGGTCCTGGAGCTCACCCGCGCCGACGTGCTCGCCCTCGCCGAGCGGGCCGGCTCGCTCGCCGCGCAGCTCGCGGGGGTCACCGCCCTGCCCGAGCAGCGCACCAACTCCTTCGGCGAGGCCGCCATCGACCTCTCCGCGGGCCACGTCGGCGAGGCCGTCCTGCCGCACACCTACGTGGACTACGAGGCCGCCCCGCGCGAGTACGAGCTGAGCGTCGCCCAGACCGTCCTGCGGGTGCACTCGCGCGTGGCCGACCTCTACAACCACCCGATGGACCAGACCGAGCAGCAGCTGCGGCTCACGGTCGAGGCGCTGCGCGAGCGCCAGGAGCACGAGCTGGTCAATAACCGGGAGTTCGGCCTCCTCGCCAACTGCGACTACGGGCAGCGGATCCAGCCCCACGACGGCGCCCCGAGCCCGGACGACCTGGACGAGCTGCTCTCCCGCAGCCGCGACGCCAAGCTCTTCCTCGCCCACCCGCAGGCCATCGCCGCCTTCGGCCGCGAGCTCAACCGCCGGGGCCTGGTGCCCGACAGCGTCGACGTGGCGGGCACCCGGACGCCGGCCTGGCGCGGGGTGCCGATCCTCCCGTGCGACAAGATCCCGGTCTCGCCCGAGCGCACGACCTCGATCCTCTGCATGCGTACGGGCGAGTCCGACCAGGGCGTGATCGGCCTGCACCAGACCGGCCTGCCGGACGAGATCCAGCCGGGGCTCTCCACCCGCTTCATGGGCATCGACGCCCAGGCGATCGTGTCCTACCTGGTCACCGCCTACTACTCGGCCGCCGTCCTCGTTCCCGACGCCCTGGGCGTGCTGGAGAACGTGGAGATCGGCCGCCGGCACTGAGCGGCGGGCGCGGCGAGGACGCGATGAGGACCAGGACGGCTCGGAGAGCCACCGGGACGACGGAGCCGGACACGGCCCACCGGACGGCCGAGGGCACGGCCGACGAGACAGCAGACGAGACAGCCGAGGCGGCCGACCCGGCCGGGTTAGCCGGTTCGGCGGAGAAAGCGACGACGAGGACCATGACCACGATCAGTGCCGACACCACGACCGGGGGACAGGGTGCCGTGCTGCTCCTGGACCGGACGCGCAGCGTCGTCGACCCCCAACTACGCAGCACCGTCGAGTCGTTGCCCGGCTCGATACGGCGGGTGGCGATGTACCACTTCGGCTGGGAGCACGCCGACGGGACCCCCGCGGAGGGCGCCGGGGGCAAGGCGATCCGCCCGGCCCTGGTGCTCGCGGCGACCCGCGCGTTCGGCGCGGACCCCGCCCCGGCGGTGAAGGCCGCCGCCGCGGTGGAGCTCGCGCACAACTTCACGCTGCTCCACGACGACATCGTCGACGAGGACCCGACCCGCCGGCACCGCCCCACGGCCTGGACGGTGTTCGGCATCCCCGACGCGCTCATGGCGGGCGACGCGATGTCCGCGCTGGCGCTGCGGCTGCTCGCCGAGGACCCGCACCCGGCCTCGACCGCCGCCGCGGCCCGGCTCGCCGCCTGCGTCATCGAGCTCTGCGCGGGACAGCAGGCCGACTGCGCCTTCGAGCGGCGCGGGCCGCGCGAGGTGGGCCTGGACGAGGTGGTGGCGATGGCCACCGCCAAGACCGGCGCCCTGCTCGGCTGCGCCTGCGCGGTGGGCGCGCTGTACGCGGGGGCGGGCGAGGAGGAGGTCGCGGCGATGGACGCGTTCGGCCGCGAGGCCGGGCTCGCCTTCCAGCTGATCGACGACCTCATCGGCATCTGGGGCGACCCGGGGCGCACGGGCAAGCCCGCCGGGGCCGACCTCGTCGCCCGCAAGAAGTCGCTGCCCGTCGTGGCCGCGCTCGGCTCCGGCACCCCGGCGGGCGAGGAGCTGGCCGAGCTGTACGCGCGCCCGGTGCTGGACCCCGCGGCGGTGCGGGCGGCGGCGGACGCGGTCGAGCGGGCCGGGGCCCGGGACTGGGCGCAGGCGCAGGCGGCCGAGCGGATGGCCCGCGCGGTGGAGCAGCTGTCCCGGGCGGTGCCGGACCTGTCGGCGGCGGGCGACCTGCTGGCGCTCGCGGAGTTCGTGACCCGCAGGAACCGCTGACGGGGACGGGCGAGGAGAAAGGCCGTACGAAAGGCCGTACGAAAGGGCTTGCGTAACCACTACGGGTAAAGCACTATGGGCGAAGTGGTCAGACCGGCCATGCTCCCTGAGGAAAGAGACCCCGGCTTGCGCAAGCTCACGTACTACGTCGCCTGCACCCTCGACGGCTTCATCGGCGACCCCCACGGCGACGCCTCGACCATGTTCCAGTTCATGGACGAGGAGTACGCCGCCTTCATGAACGCCGAGTACCCGGACACGATCCCCACCGCGTTCCGCGACGCCTTCGGGCTCGCGGGCGTGCCCAACAAGCGCTTCGACACCGTCATCCAGGGCCTCGGCTCGTACCGCCTGGCCCTGGACGCGGGTGTGACCAGCCCGTACGCCCATCTGCGGGAGATCGTCGCGAGCCGCTCGCTCGCGGAGTCGCCCGATCCGAACGTCGAGCTGGTCGCCGGCGACCTCGTCGGCCGCGTCCGCGCGCTCAAGGCCGAGGACGGCGGGCTCGGCATCTGGCTCTGCGGCGGCGCGCAGGTCGCGGGGGAGCTGGCCGACGAGATCGACGAGCTCGTCATCAAGTCGTACCCGCAGGTCTACGGCTCCGGAATGCCGATGTTCGCCACCGGCTTCGGCGTCCGCGACTTCGAGCTCCAGGACGTACGGAGCTTCGGCAACGGGGTCGTCGTGCGCGCGTACGCCAGGAAGCGGTGACGGCGGGAAGCGGTGCCGGGCTGGTCGTCCTACGCTGGAGACATGACCGAGGCGGCACCGCACACCACGCGGGACCCCCGGGCCGAGCGGCGCTGCGCGGCCTGCGGGGAGCCGCGTGAGGTCCATGCCCGGCGGCACAAGGTGCTGGGCGCCTGGGTGCCCGAGTGGGCGGTGGGGCCGTGCCGGAACCCGCGCTGCGAGCGGTACGAGCCGCCCGGCGACGCCCCCTGAAGGCAGGCGGCCGGGCGCCGAGTGGTCGGAGCGGAAGCCGCGAGCGCGCATCTGACCGGCAAGAACGGCGAGAGCGGCGAGACCGGGAGAAGTCCGGCCACAGGGTGACCGGCCGAGCGCCGGAGCCGGTCATACCGCTACAGTCCGCGCATGTCATCGGAGTCGACAGAAGTCTGGACCGGTTGGTACCGGGACCGCCTCGGGGCGGAAGCGATCGTGATCGCGGCCGACGGGGGCCATGTGGCCACCCGGATCAGGGGAATCGAGTACACGGGCGCGAGCTTCGCCGCGCTGCGGGCCGCGGACGAGGGCGGGCAGGCCCTCGGCGGATGCGTGCTGGAGTGGGACCTCCCGCTCCCCGTGGTCGCGGACGGCGCGACCCGGCAGGCCACGCTCAGCTGCCTGTTGACGCTCGGCGAGCGGGCCGACCTCGGCCTGACGCTGCACTACGCGGGCGCGGCCTACGAATCCGGCCTCGCCGGGGCCGACTTCGAGGAGGCCCTCGCGCGGGTGGCCCGCCAGCTGCCGCCCGGCACGGAGTTCGGCCGGAGGCTGCTGCGGGCCGCAGTCTGACTTTCCCGGACCTCTCCGGACCTGTCCGGGCCTTCCCCGACCTTCCCGGGCCCGGGGCCGCGACGGCACTCGGCCGCCGCGGCCCCGGGC
This sequence comes from Streptomyces sp. NPDC048659, assembly GCF_040650575.1. NCBI lineage: Bacteria > Bacillati > Actinomycetota > Actinomycetes > Kitasatosporales > Streptomycetaceae > Streptomyces > Streptomyces sp. NPDC048659. The sequence goes on from NZ_JBEZHM010000037.1 coordinate 51,755, forward strand.
CCGGTGTCGGAGAGATCAGAGAGTCAGAGAGTCAGGGGCTCAGTGGGGCGGGCGCTCAGGGGGTCTTGAACGCCGAGGCCAGCCCGTACCGCCACAGCTGGTCGACGCGGGCGCGCTCCGTGGCGTTCGGGTTGGCGTTCTGGCAGGACGTGCCGGGCCCGCCGCCGGACATCAGCTCGCTGCACGGGCCGCTGTAGCGGTCGGGCAGGCCGAGCACGTGCCCGGTCTCGTGGGCGGTGACGCGGGTGGAGTTGTACTGCTGGTTCTGCCGGTAGTCGAGGAAGATGTAGCCGCTGCCGTGCCCGTCGGTGCTCGCGTACGAGCCGCGGGAGTCGTTGCCCTCGTAGTAGCTGAAGTCGGGGTTGGACCCCTCCACCAGACGTACGTTGACGACGGAGCTGTTCCAGATCTGCGCGGAACGGGATATCTGGGTCCGGAAGCTGGGAGCGTTGGCGGCGCTGTAGACCACGGTCACGGCGGCGGCACCAGGCGCGGCGGCCCGCTTCTTCGCCACGGACTTCACGACGGCGTCGAAGAACGCCTGGTTGGCCTTGGCCTCCGCGCTCGAACCCGCGTAAGCGGTGTAGCCGACGACGCCGGCGCCCGGAGCGGGCGCCGCGACCGCCGTGGCGGGCGCGGCGCCGAGGGAGAGGGTGAGGCCGGCACCGAGAGCGGTGGTCAGCAGGGTGGTGAGGACCTTCGGGTGTCGCATGGGGGGCTCCTCCTGTGGGGTTGAGGAGAGTGTCGGGGGAGCCGGGGCGCCTGGGGATGATGTCAGCAGCCGATAGCCTCGACGCATCACCGTTCTGTCAAATCCCTACCAATTGACGGTAGTTGATGCTAGATACGCCGTCTGGTGCCGTGGCCGGGTGCCGCCCTAACCTCGGCTCCATGGAGCTGGAGGTCAGGCACCTGCGGGCGCTCTGCGCCATCGCGGAGGCCGGGAGTCTGCACAAGGCGGCGCGTCGGCTGGGCGTGAGCCAGCCCTCGCTGACCACCCAGCTGCGGCGCATCGAGAACGCCCTGGGCGGCGAGCTCTTCTCCCGCACCCGCACCGGCTGTCACCCGACCCCGCTGGGCCGCACGGTGCTCGGCCGGGCCCGGCCGCTCGTCGACGGCATGAGCGCGCTGATCAGCGAGACCCGTGCCGCCGCGGCGCGCACCGAGGGGCCCGCGCTCCGCGTCGGCTCCACCGCGAGCCGCGCGCTGCCCGGCTGGCTGCGGAGGCTGCGCGCGTACCGGCCGGGCGGCGACATCGCCCTGCGCGTGGACGTCTCGGCGCACGCGCTGCTGGGCACGGTCGCGGCCGGGCGGCTCGACCTGGCCTTCGTCCACGAGGTGGAGGGCTGCCCGCTGCGGGTGCCGTCCGGGCTGCGGGGCCGCGTGCTGGTCGAACGCGAGCCCCAGTTCATCTCCATGGCCCCCGACCACCCGGCGGCCGGCCGGGAGGTGGTGGAGCTCGCCGACCTGGCCCACGACCGGTGGGCGGTCGACCCGGCCGTCGACGGCGAATGGGACGGTCTGCACCGGGTGCTGCGCGCGGCGGGCCTCGACCCGCCGCTGCTGCACGCGGACTACCACACGGCCGCCTCGCTGATCGCGCTCGGCGAGGCCGTCGCGCCCTGCCAGCCGACCTCGGGCCCGCGCGCGGACATGGCCGTCCGCCCGCTGCGCGGCGACCCGCTGGGCGTCCGCCTGCTGCTGTACGCGGCCCCGGGCGTGCCGCTCGACCGGCCGTACGCCGAACTGGCCGCCGCCTACCGGGAGGCCGCCCTGGGCGCCGCCCCGTACCGGAGCTGGCTGCGCGCGGGCGGGACGGCGGGACCGTGCATGATGTCGGCATGACAACCGTTCCGGCCGCTGCCGCTGCCGCTGCCGCTGCCGCTGCCGCTGCCGCTGCCTCGGAGCCTGCTTCGGCTGCTGCCGCTGCCTCAGACCTCGCCCGCGACCCGGCACGCGTCCGGCACGCCCGCCAGGAGGACCTGGCGCGCGTCGCCGAACTGGCCGCCGAACACGCCGCGTACGAGCAGGCGGCGCCGCCCGCCCCGGGCCTGGCCGACCGCCTCCACTGCCTCCTCTTCGGCACCCCCGCGCCCCGCCTGCGCTGCCTGGTCGCCGAACTCCCCGACACGACCCTCGCGGGCTACGCGACCTGCGCCCCCGAACTCTCCACGTGGGACGCGGCGGAGTACCTCCACATGGACTGCCTCTACCTCACCGAAGCGGCCCGGGGCCACGGCCTGGGCCCCCTCCTGATGGAGGCGGTGGCCACGGAGGCCCGGACGCTGGGCCTGGCGCGGGTCGAATGGCAGACGCCGGAGTGGAACGAGGGCGCGATCCGCTTCTACGACCGCCTGGGCGCGACCCCGAAGCGGAAGCTGCGCTACTCCTGGCGGGCGGACGCGGACTGACCCCGCCCGCGCGCCGGGCCCGGGCGGCCCGCCCGTACCTCAGCCCTGCGCGCTGTCACCGGCATCGCCGCCATCGCCACCGTTGGCGGCCCCGGCAGCATCTGCGGCCCCCGTGGAACCCTCGGCCCCCTTGCCCCCGCCCGTCTTCTCCCGCATCTTGCGCACCAGCTCGGCCTTCTTCTCCGCGGCGGTCCGGCGGTCGAAGTTGCGGTGCGGCCCGTTGGCGTCCCGCTCGGCCCGCGACTGCCGCTTGCGCTGGCCGCCGCCCTGGCCGATGGGGTTGTTGATGTTCTTGCTGTCGGGCATGGCTTCTCCAGGACGAAGGAAAGCGATCTACGGGAACCGGCGCACCGACACCTGCCGGAACACGACAACGACGGTACCCGCTCGTACGGACACGGCACGTCGGGCGGTGGACGGGCCGGTGAGGGGCTCAGCGGCCGGAGCCGGAAGACACCGCCGCGCCGCCGGACGGCGGCCAGGGACCGGCGAGGAGGCGACGCACCTCCTGGACGAGCGGCTCCACCAGGTCTTCCCGGTCGCCTCGGGCCAGCGCCGACCAGTCGTCGTACGCCTCGGTCAGGTCGACCAGCGGCCTGAGGGACTCCGGCCGGCCGAGATTGGCCCAGCCCTCGTACACGACGAGGTCGGCCCCCGTACCGGGCGCGAGGCTGCCGTTGTCGACCAGCCCGAGCCACCAGCGGACGAGCTCCCAGCGGGCCGCCTCCCACGGAAGGCCGGTGGTGTCGGCGGGGAGGCCCGGGCGCAGGCCGAGCTCGTCCACCACTCGGTCGAACAGCCCCTCGGCCCGCTCGCCCTCGGCGCGGGTGAGCCCGGCGAGCAGCGGGAGCGACTCCGTCTCGACGCCGAGGACGAGCGCCGTGACCCCGGCCTCGACGAACTGTTCCGGATAGTGGGGCCGGCCGGTCAGGCGCTCCACGGCGAGCATGCGGAGGCAGTCGACGGCCTCCCGCGCGGTCGTGGCGTACGGGGTGAAGGGGGTGGGCAGCGAGGTGTCGACGCCGGGACCGCCCTCCACGAAGTACGACCAGAAGTCGACCGTCGTACGGGCGAGGGCGTTGGACGGCGGGCCGCCGAACTCGGCGCGGAGGTAGTCGGTGAGGTCGTTCCCGTACACGATGATGTCGGTCTGCCAGACGGACAGGACGGGATGGCCGTGCTGGCCCGGCGTGCCGGGGAGGTAGCGGTGCGAGTAGACGGGTATCAACCGCGGTACGTGCGCGAGTTCGGCCCGCGCGACGCGCAGCGCCTCGGCGGTCGCGTCCGGCCGCGGCGGCCAGAGGGGGTGCCAGAGGCCGTTGTGCTCGACGTCGAAGAGCGCGCCCTCGACCGGCCGCGCGAGGCGCCAGGCGAGGTCCTCGGGGTCGCCGTCGCGCCAGTCGGGCCAGTGCGGCGAGCCGTTCGGGAGGCCGACGGACAGGAAGACCCGGTGGTCGGCCGCGAAGGTGAACCCGAACCGCGCCTCGACCGCGTCGAGCTCCCGCTCGCTGAGACCGGGCGCGATCGTGGTGCGGAGCCTGCTCTGCAGGGCTCGGGCGGCGTCGGGTGTCAGGCGCGGGGCGGTCCAGGAGTTCATGCGCGGGAGCCTAGGGAGGGGCCGGCGGGGAGGACAACGCGTATGCGTCCCCGGCCCGGCGGGCTAGCGGGCGATGGCGGACGGCCTACCCGCCCCCGGCGGGCGGCAGTACGGTGTGCGGGCGCGGGCGGTGTGCCCGCTTGCCCGACTCCCGTGCCCGGCCCGACACCACCCACCCCGGAGTTGCCGCCGTGACCGACCTGTCCGCAGCCCACGCCGCCGCCGTCACCGACCGGGCCCGCCTGACGGGGAGCGCCTACGACGGGGACAGGGACCTGGCCGCCCGGCAGGCGGTGTACCGCTGGCAGCAGCCCCGGTACGACCTGCCCGGGCTCGTCGCCGAGCGGCTGCGGGACGTGCGCGGGCGGGTGGTCGACGTCGGCTGCGGCAACGGCATGGCGCTGCGGCGGCTGCGGCGGGACCGGCCCGACCTGTCCGTGCTCGGCCTCGACCTCTCGCCCGGCATGGTCGCCGCCCTCCCCGGCCCGGTCGCCGTGGCGGACGCGACGCGCCTGCCGCTGGCGGAGGGGAGCGCCGACGCCGCCTTGGCGCTCCACATGCTGTACCACGTGCCCGACATCCCCGGGGCCGTACGGGAGCTGGACCGGGTCGTCGCGCGTGACGGGCTGGTGGTCGTGTCCACCAACGCCGCCCGAGACAAGGCCGAACTGGACGACCTCTGGCAGCGCGCCGCCGGCGAGGTCCTGGGCGTCGACCGGGGCCCGTCCCGCATCCCGCTCGGCGCCCGCTTCCCCCTGGAGGCGGCCCCGGCCCTGCTCGGCGAGCGCTTTGCCCGCGTGGAGGTGACCGAACTGCCGGCGACCATCAGCGTCCCCGACCCCGAACCGGTCGTCGCCTACCTGGCCTCCTACCGCGCCTGGGCCGACCAGCACGCCGTCCCCTTCGACGCGACGATCGAGCGCGCCCGAGCCTTGCTCGCCGACCACATCGCCCGGCACGGCTCGTACGAGATCACGTGCCGCGCGGGCATCCTCGTCTGCCGGAAGTGAAGGGGAACGCACCGCGGCCGAAGGCTGGTGCACACTCACCAGGTGATCGTCCTGCACCCTGTCCTGGAAATCCTCACCCCCGCCGACTTCGACCTCTGGCCGGTCGCCTCGGGGCTGACCGGCTTCCTGCCGCTCAGCGGGGCGCTCGATCCGGTACGGGTCGGCACGGCGGTGATGCGCATCGCCGACTGCAACGACTACGCCCCGGAGACAGGCGATCCGCGCCCGGCCGATCCGCTGGGGAGCTTCCTGCACGGACTGCTCACCCTGGACGACCTCTACATCGCGGGCGGCCTGCAGGTCACGGACACCACGACCGGCACCGTCCTGCAGCCTGGCTGCTGCAACGGCCTTGAGGAGCGGGGCGACTGGCTGGAGGTCCTCGACGGCGAGGGCTGGGCGACCTTCGGGCACAGCCCCTCCCCGGACGCCCACCGGGTGGGCGACGTGGTGCGGTTGACCGTCGACGCGAACCAGGACGACGGCCTGGTGATCGAACTCCCCGCCGACCGGCTGCGCGAACTCCTCGCCGACGCGGAACGCGACCTGACCGACTTCCTCCACCTGGCCGCCTCCTGGGCCGACCACCACCTCCCGGACCATGCGACCCCCGTCACCGCGGCACTCGCCCGAGCCCTCGACCTCCCCGCACCGCCGAGGCCGTAGCGCCCTGGCCACACGACACCGCACCCGGTCGGCGCGGGCGCCTGACCGGGTGCGGTGGGGTGAGACCGGTTCGATCCGGTGAATCAAGCCTTCGTGGTCTCCTAGTAAGGGGGTGGGTCGGTGACCTGCGGTGATGGGTGCTGTAGGTCGCTGACCTGGCCTTTTGGGGACGGCTGGCGATGGGTGCTGACGGTCGTGGTCGGTGTCTTGCGGACTGTGTGCGAACTGGCAGGTTCGGTACCTCCCAGTAGCGAGCGAGCGAGCGAGCCTCAGCCTCGTCGGGCTCGAACCGAGGATCGATCAGTTCCGAGACGGCCACAGGCCTGATGAAGGACGTGATGCAGTTTCGGTGGAGTCGAGCAGCGCTAGCGCGGTGAAGGTGCTGTCCTCCATGCGCCGGGAGACGACCCGGAGAATGCTGCTCTTCGTGGGGGCCGGGATGGGTTCTCGGTCGCCGATGATCCTGTCGAGCTCGGGTCGACCGTGAATGGTGCAGCAGCGGGTCGCAGGAATGGCCAGGACCAGTCAGCCGGTTACGGTTTGTGACCACCGTCAAGGCTTTTGAGGGAGGTGTCTTGTGGGACCCAAGCGGTCGGTGTCTACGACCCACCGGTTCCAAGAGGCGTATACGAGTGAGTCTGCCACGCTCCACCCAGACGCCCCTGAAGGAGACGGCGCAACGCACGGATCGTCCCCAACGGGTGCCCTGCCGTTAGGCGTGGATGGTGAGCATTCGCGCTCGCTCGTACATCTTGCCCCTTCCGTGGTTGCGGCGGCAGCTGCTCTGGAATGTAGATGCAGGTTGTGTACACCCTGGGTGTAGTGAACTCCGCTGCGGGGCAACTCAAGTGACCGTCCCCGTTGTGAGTCGGCGAGCGGGCCACGTGCGTCCTGCTGGCCATCACCGCTGGGCACGATTGCCGCTCCCAGGTGCGGTGGGTCTGCACGTCCTACGAGGTAGCAGCTGCGCCGAAGACTTCTCGGCCCGTGCCATCTCTCCATGGCAGGACAGCGTCGCTTGACCTGGCGTCGCCCAGTGCATCCATGGAGCTGCGGAGGGGCCTAGACGCAGGTAGGCCCCGCTCGGCTTGTCCTAGTACGGCGTGCCGCAGAGCAGGCCTTTGCGGTACCCGCACCTGCGGGTTCATAGGGAGGGCTGCCTAGTTGACACATCTAGACACCGAGGATCTCTGAAGGGGAGGCGATGTGTGGGTCAACGGCTCTATGCTCACGCGGAGTTGCATAGCAAAGATGCCTGGAGGGGTAGTGGCGTTGGAAGAGAGCATGGAATGCCTGGGTGCGCGTCAGGCTTGCATCCACTCGCTGGCAGAGCTGTACGCAGCCGCAGGTAGCCCCTCTCTGCGCGACATCAGTAAGGGCATGAACAGGAACTACAGGCAACGCGGCCACGGAGAGGTGCTTAGTCACGAGACCATCCGCAAGGTGCTCAGGGTGGACGGTAGGCACCGCTGGAGGACAGTGGATGCGATCGTGAGGTTCCTGGCCGCATCCTGCGTAACACCACGCGATCCAGATGCCGTTGCTGAGCAGCTCCGCCCTCTGTGGCAAGGCGCCATGGAGAGCGGCAAGTGAGATTCGGCTAGTCGCGCACTGCGTCGTGAGTCCAAACCTGCATACCGATTACTGCAAGTGGAAAGGGAAGTGCGGGTGCATACAGAGGTGCATATGGTTACGCCAGAACTCGCCGAGCGCTGGTTGAGCAAGAACAAACACAATCGCCCGATGAGCCGGCAGTCCGTGTCGCAACTCGCACGGGCCATCGAGCGTGGAGAATGGCAACTAACGCATCAGGGCATTGCATTTGATGAGGACGATACTCTGATCGATGGCCAGCATCGCTTGGCAGCGGTAGTCAAGGCTGGTGTGGCTGTGCAGATGGCCGTTACTCGCGGCGTACCACGCGAAGCCTTCACAGTCATGGACACTGGTCGCAAGCGCACAGGAAGTGACGCGCTCTCCTTGAAAGGAGAGGCGAATGCGACTCATCTCGCGGCCTCTCTGCGAGGTCTCCACCTCTACCTGAGCGCTTCTGAGGCCAAGTGGGCTGGCTGGTCTTCGCTGGTTACCAATGACCAGCTGGTAGCGATTTTGGATGAGCACCCTGGGATACGCGAGATGATCAGTCGGGGCACGGCTCTCAATCGAGCGATCAAGATTACTGTCACCGCGGCGACGGTTGGCTACTACGTAACCAGCAAAGAACGACCTGATGTTGATCAGGAGCGGTGGTACGAACAGCTGCTCACCGGTGCGGGGCTGGAGCAAGGAGATCCTCGGCTGACCCTGCGCAACACGCTACTTGGATTGGCTGCGGGAAACAGGCACCGGAAGCGTGAGGACTCTAGGGAACACCTGGTCTACTACCTCAAAGCGTGGAACGCCTGGGTGGAGGGGCGACCGCTGAAACTGTTGCGTCGCTATTCCAAGGAACAGATGCCGAAGGTTTCGAAGAAGGAGCAGGTCCTACTGGAGCCGATCTCCCCGACCAGCCTCTGACCGCCTGAAGTTCAGAAACAGCCTTCGTGCCCAGTCCGGAATCGGGTTCCGAAGGGTGCGCGAGCGGTGCTCAGACGATTTGCCCGTGCCTACATCCTTGGTGCTGGCTCATTCGTGCGCAGGGGGAGGCCCAAGTAGCCCACTGGGACGAGATGCAGACGTCCGCTTGCGCACGGGGCCGTTGTTTGGGCTGCCACACACCCGAAGACCTTGGACGGCCTGATGTGGCACTACCTGAGCACGAGGCGGGGTGCTAGGCGATGCTGCTCAACCCATGCGTGTAACCGAGTGTGTCCTGGACGTGCCTGCACGTGGACGTCCACGGATTGAACTTGGAGCCAGGCTCTGGCTCGACAAGCCTCCGCCGGAACCCGTCTCTCTACCACAGATCCACGAGTCCCGGCGGATGGTCCTACCCCATCGACTGAGGAGAACTATGTTCAGCATGCCTCCTGCTCAGCCTGAAGGCGAGCGCCCTCCCCTAATCGAAACTCTGGCCGCTGCAGTGGCTGTCGGATACGCAGCGGGCTCCAACGTTGGAACCGGGACCGCACCTGAGCAGACGGTTGGTATCGCGGTCGCTTGCATCGTTGCCTGGGTGTGGGGCAAGGTGCGGCCTTGACTACGCCAGGCGAGGGCCGTTGTCCCTTTGGCGTAGCTGCCTTGGTGCACGGTCTTCTGTGAAGAGGGTCCTGTGTAGCTCGCTAGCGTCGCCGAGATAGGTGATCGCCGATTCACGTGCGCCCGGAAGTTCGACGGGCGAGGAAGTCGTCCAGTGCGTCTGGCGTCACGGTTAGGGCGTCAGCGTCTTCGCGGTTGTGGCGTTCCTTGAGGCGGGCCAGAAGTTCGTCTCGGTCGGCGAGAAGGTAGACAAGGACGGGGTGGCCGCCGGCTTGGCGGACGGTGGTCTGCCAGGCCGTGCGGTCGGCTCGGGTCCAGAGGCCGTGGTCGAGGACGACATCGTGGCCTGCGGTGAGTTGGTGGTGGATGGTTTCGAGGGCGAGGTGTTCGCGCTCGAAGTAAGTGTGTTCGGGGTAGTCGATGCCGTAGCGGCCGTGGAGGCGGTGGACTTCCTCGTCGACGGAGAGGTGGGTGGAGCCTCGTTCGGCGAGCGCTTTGGCGAGGGTGGTTTTCCCGGAACCGGTGATGCCGATCAGGAGGACGGTGAGCGGCATGCGGGCGGTCTTCGTGGTGTTGCGGGATGGCGCGGGCATTGTCCCCAATTGCGGGCGGCCGGGGTGGGAGGACACCAGGTGGTGTGGACGGTGTGGGCCTCGGAATGCCGGTTGATAGGGGAGTTGGTCGAGGCCGACGCAGCGGAAGGCGAAGCGGGGGTCGGCGAGGTTTATGGTGCCGCAGTGGTCGTTGAGGTGGGTGAGGAGGCGGCTGGCTTCGTCGCGTACGGCTTGCATGTGCTCCTGCCAGGTGCCGGAGCTCAAGTGGGTGACGCGGCGCCGGAGGTCGTCGACGATGCCGGAGCACCACTTGAAGTGGTGGACGGCGGCCAGGTGGGTGGGGTTGGGGTGGTGGCCGGGGGCTCGGTGGTTGCCGGATGCGAGGGCGACGTCGTGGGTCTCCGAAACGCCTTGTCGCAAGATCACCCTTCCTCCGCTTTCGGATGCGGAGGTCACTCCGCCCACCGTCACGCAGGTGGCGGCGATGGCAGAGGTGATGCCGCCGTACATCCGCGCAGTCATCGTCGCCCTCGGCGGATCGGGCTTGCGCATAAGGGAGTTGCTGGGGCTGAAGGTCTCGGACCTGGACTCAAGCTCGGCGCGATCCGTATCGAACGGCAGCGGCTTCAGTCCGGCCTGATCGGGCCGCCGAAGACCAGTAAGTCGCGGCGTACGGTCCCGGTCGGCGAGGTCGCCACCGACGCGCAGCTTGCGCATCTCGCCGCACGGCCCTCGAAGGAGTGGCTGTTCACGATGGAGGAAGGGGAGCCGCTCAACTACCACCGGTGGAAGACGGAGTGGGACTGCGCTCGCAGGGCACTCCAGGCGGCGGAAAAGGAGGCGGCCGAGCGCGAGGGCCGCAAGCCCGTCGAGCTGCCGCACATGGTGCCCCACGGCCTGCGGCACTTCATACGCCTCCGCGCTCATCGCCGGCGGCGCGAGCGTCAAGCAGGTGCAGCTGGTCCTCGGGCACGCGTCCGCCGTCATCACGCTGCGGATCTACGCGCACCTGTGGCCCGGGGAAGAAGGACCGCACCCGGGCCGTCATGGACGCCGTGCTCGGCGGCCTGCGGACCGGGTGCGGACAGCTAAGCGGCGCGACCCGCGAAAGTGCAGGTCAGGCCGCCTAGAGGGAGATCAAGCCTTCTTGGTCTCCCAGAAGATGCGGTCGATCTCGGCGATGAGCTCCAGCGCCTTCTCGCCCGTCTTCGGGTCCGTCGACGCCTTGGCCGCCGACAGGGCCTTCAGGGTGTCGTTGATGAGCGTGTGCAGCTCGGGGTACTTCTCGAAGTGCGGGGGCTTGAAGTAGTCGCTCCACAGCACCGAGACGTGGTGCTTCGCGAGCTCCGCGCGCTGCTCCTTGATGACCGTGGCGCGGGCGCGGAAGTGCGCGTCCTCGTTGGCCTGGTACTTCTCCTGCACGGCCTTGACCGACTCGGCCTCGATGCGGGCCTGGGCGGGGTCGTACACGCCGCAGGGGAGGTCGCAGTGGGCGCTGACCTTCACCTTGGGGGCAAACAGGCGGGAGAGCATGTGCTGTCCTTCCTCGTGATCGTCTTCTCAGGTGGGACATTACTCGGTGAGAAGCACGTTTTCGCGAGCGCCCCCTAGGGCTTAGGACAAAAGTCCAGGGGGGTTCCGGGACTCGTGGACGATCGGACCGGGAGGCAGTCGATGGTGGGATCGGGGCGGGAGCAGGTGGCCCCGTTCGGGATCGCCGAGGTGACAGGGGTGTCGATGGTGCCCACCCTGCTCCACGGCGACCAGCTGTTCGTGCAGTACGGGGCGCGGCTGCGGCCCGGGAACGTCGCCGTGCTGCGGCATCCGCTGCAGCAGGACCTGCTGATCGTGAAGCGGCTGGTCGAGCGGCGGGACGGCGGCTGGTGGGTGCTCGGGGACAACCCGGACGCCGAGGGGGACAGCCGGGTGTTCGGCGTCGTCCCGGCGCCGCTCGTGCTGGGGCGGGTGCGGGCGCGGTACCGGCCCGTCACCCCCGGGCGTCAGCGGTCGATCGGGGTGGTGCTCGCGTGGCTGGTCTCGGCGGTCAGGCCCGTCGGCTCGGCCAGGTCGGCGCGCTCGGCCTCCTGGCGCTTGCGGGCGCGGTAGGCGGCGACGTTGGCGCGGGTGGCGCAGCGGTCGGAGCAGTAGCGGCGCGAGCGGTTGGTGGAGGTGTCGAGGTACGCGTTGCGGCACGGCGCCGCCTGGCACAGGCCGAAGCGGTCGGCGCCGAACTCCGTCAGGTGGAAGGCCAGGCCCATGGCGGCGATCGCCGCGTAGCCCGCGGTCGCGTTCGAGGGGTGGTCCGCGAGGTGCATGTGCCACCGGGGCCGGCCCTCGTCGTCGAGGTAGTCGTGGCCCGAGATCTGCGGGCTGACCGGGAACTCCAGGAGGAGCGAGTTCAGCAGGTCCACGGCGCCGGTGTGGTCGCCCTCGTCGGCCGCCGTGAACACCGCGCGGAGCCGGGCGCGTACCGCGCGGAAGCGGGTCACGTCGGAGTCCGTCACCCGCCGGGCCATCTGGGACGACGCGCCGAAGAGCTCCCGGACCGCCTCGACCGAGATCAGGGAGTCCTTGGAGCGGGCCGGCTCCTCGGTGTTGACCAAGCGCACGGCGTAATCCGAGTAATAGGCCAGTTCCACTTGTAGTCCTTACTCCGGCGGTCTAGGGTCGATGCGGGGGAGCGTAAGTGACGCGTTCCCTTTGAGGGTATTACGTTGAGGGTGAGGGTGGAGTGATGACGGACCCGACGACGACCGGAACCGACTGGGCGGCCTGGCAGCGGAGCTGGGACCGTCAGCAGGAGTGGTACATGCCGGACCGCGAGGAGCGCTTCCGCGTCATGCTCGACATGGTCGAGGCGCTGGTGGGGCCGGAGCCCCGGGTCCTCGACCTCGCCTGCGGTACGGGAAGTATTACGGACCGGCTGCTCCGCAGGTTCCCGAAGGCCACCAGCGTCGGCGTCGACCTCGACCCCGCGCTGCTCGCGATCGCCGAGGGGTACTTCGCCGGGGACGAGCGGGTCGCGTTCGTGACCGCCGACCTCAAGGACCCCGACTGGACCGCCGCGCTGCCCCACGACACGTACGACTGCGTCCTCACCGCCACCGCCCTCCACTGGCTGCGCAGCGAGCCGCTGGCCGGGCTGTACGGGCGGCTCGCCGGGCTGGTGCGGGACGGCGGGGTCTTCATGAACGCCGACCACATGATCGACCGGGACACCCCTCGCATCAACGCCGCCGAGCGCGCCCACCGGCACGCCCGGATGGACGCCGCCAAGGCCGCCGGGGCCCTCGACTGGGCCGACTGGTGGGCGCTCGCCGCCGCGGACCCCGTCCTCGCCGGGCCCACCGCCCGCCGCTTCGAGATCTACGGCGAGCACGCCGACGGCGACATGCCCGCGCCCCGCTGGCACGCCGACACCCTCCGCGCCGCCGGCTTCGGCGAGGCCCGGACCGTGTGGGCCTCGCCCTCCGACACGCTGCTCCTCGCCGTGAAGTAGGAGTGGGAGGAGTCGGAGAGACGGGCGCCGGAAACGGGGAGGGGCGGTACGGGCTTTCGCCCGTACCGCCCCTCCCCGTTCTCTCCCCTGCTACAGCACCTTCGACAGGAACGCCTTCGTCCGGTCGTGCTGCGGGTTGGTCAGGACCTCGCGCGGGTTGCCCGACTCCACGACCACGCCGCCGTCCATGAAGACCAGCGAGTCGCCCACCTCGCGGGCGAAGCCCATCTCGTGGGTGACGACGATCATCGTCATGCCGGACTCCGCCAGGTCGCGCATGACGTCCAGGACGTCGCCCACCAGCTCCGGGTCGAGCGCCGAGGTCGGCTCGTCGAAGAGCATCAGCTTCGGCTCCATGGCCAGCGCGCGGGCGATCGCCACGCGCTGCTGCTGGCCGCCGGAGAGCTGCGAGGGGTAGTTCCCCATCTTGTCGCCGAGGCCGACCCGGTCGAGGAGGCGCTCGGCGCGCTCCCGCGCCACCGCCTTGGTCTCGCCCTTGACCTGGACCGGCGCCTCCATGACGTTGGCCAGGGCCGTCATGTGCGGGAACAGGTTGAAGCGCTGGAAGACCATGCCGATGTCCCGGCGCTGGGCCGCGACCTCGCTGTCCTTCAGCTCGTACAGCTTGTCGCCCTTCTGGCGGTAGCCCACCAGCTGGCCGTCGACCGAGAGCCGGCCGCCGTCGATGCGCTCCAGGTGGTTGATGCAGCGCAGGAAGGTCGACTTTCCGGAGCCGGAGGGGCCGACCAGGCAGAAGACCTCGCCGTTGCGGACCTCCAGGTCGATGCCCCGGAGGATGTGGGCCGCGCCGTACGACTTGTGGACGCCCTCCGCCTTGACCATGAGCTGACCGGTCATGCCGATGCCTCCGGGGAGCGCTTGAACGTTGCGAGGTTCGTCTTGACCTTCTGCCACGGGGTGGGCGGCAGGGTGCGGATCGAGCCGCGGGCGAAGCGACGCTCCAGGTAGTACTGGCCGACGCTGAACACGCTGGTCAGGGCCAGGTACCAGATGGAGGCCACGAACAGCATCTCCATCACGGCGCCGGCCGTGTTGCCGATGTTCGAGGACGCGCGCAGCAACTCGGTGTACTGCACGGCCGACACCAGTGACGAGGTCTTCAACATGTTGATGAACTCGTTGCCCGTCGGGGGCACGATCACGCGCATCGCCTGCGGCAGCACGACCCGCCACATCGTCTTCGTCTGCGACATGCCGAGCGCGTGGGCCGCCTCGGTCTGGCCCTCGTCGACCGACTGGATGCCGGCGCGGACGATCTCCGCCATGTACGCGCCCTCGTTGAGGCCGAGGCCGAGCAGCGCGACCATGAACGGCGTCATGACGTCGACGGTCTCGTTCTTGTAGATCGGCCCGAGGTTGATGTACTCGAAGATCAGCGACAGGTTGAACCAGACCAGCAGCTGGACGTAGACCGGGGTGCCGCGGAAGAACCAGATGTACAGCCACGCCACCGCTCCCGTCACCGGGTTCTTCGACAGGCGCATGACCGCGAAGAGGATGCCGAGCACCAGGCCCAGCGCCATCGAGGCGATGCTGATGATGACCGTGTTCTTCAGGCCGTGCAGGATCGACGCGTCGAAGAGCTTGTCCCAGACCGTGGCCCAGATGATGTTGCCCTGGGAGAAGGCGTAGACGAGCCAGGCGAGCAGCGCGACCACCACGACGGCGCTGACCCAGCGTCCGTAGTGCCGTACGGGGATGGCCTTGATGGCCTCGTACGGCGTGCCCGAGGGGCCAGGACCGGCCGGAGCGGCGGCCGGGTCCTTGGAGATCTTGTCAGTCATGACGACTGCCCTTCAGTGGAGCGAGGAGGTCACTTGCCGGCGTTGATCGTCGCCGACTGCACGGCGCTGCCCTCGACGTTCCACTTCTTCAGGGCGGCGGCGTAGGAGCCGTCCTTGATGCTCGCGTCGAGCGCTTCCTTGACGGCGTCGCGCAGCTGGGTCTTGTCCTTGGAGACGCCGATGCCGAAGAGGCCGACGTCGCTCTGGCTGCCGACGACCTCGAAGTCGTTGCCGCCGCCCGAGGTCTTCGCGATGTACGAGGCCACCGGGTAGTCGTTCAGGTCCGCGACCGCGCCGCCGGCCTTGACGCGGGTCTGCGCCTCGGCGTCGGAGTCGAACGCCTGGATGGTGAGCTTCTTGTCGCCGCACTTGGTGGCCTGCGCCTTGAAGGTGTCCTCGTAGACCGTGCCGCGCTGGACGGCGACGGTCTTGCCGCAGAGGTCGTCGAGGGAGTTGATGCCCTGCGGGTTGCCCTTCTTGACCAGGAGGGAGACGCCGGAGCTGAAGTAGTCGACGAAGTCGATGCCCTTGCCGATCTTCTTCCCGCTGTCGTCCAGGCCCTCCTGCCGCTTCTTGTTGTCCGTCATCGAGGACATGATCAGGTCCTGGCGGCCGGTGTAGATCGAGGTGATCAGGCCGTCGAAGGTGCCCGAGACGAACTCGAACTTCACGCCGAGCTGCTTGCTGAGGGCCTCGGCGATGTCGGGGTCGACGCCGACGATCTTGCCGCCCTCGGTGAACTCCATGGGGGCGTACGAGGCGTCCGTGCCGACCTTGATGACGCCGGCCTTCTGGATGTCGGCCGGCAGCTTCGAGAAGAGCGGGGCCTTGGCCGTGCCGGCGGACGACGGGGAGCCGCCCTCCTTGGTCGACCCGCCGTTGGTCTGGTCGCCACAGGCGGTCAGCAGCATGGAGCCGGCGACCGCGATGGCGGCGACCGCGGCAAGACGGGAGGTGCGGGTCTTGGCGGTCGTACAGCGCGTGGAGCGTGCGGTCATGGTCGGGTTCCTCCGGCGTGTGAGGGAGTTGCCTATGGGTCGCGCACGCACCTTCGAGTGCCGCGACCTCGTGTGATTACGGCATCTTGCCATTCGGACCGCCTCAAACCGACGGCCGGTGATGTCAAAATCGGGTAACGGGTCATTCCCGAATGCCGGTGGCCAGTCCTCCCTAGGCAGAACCTTCTTCGGGCGGTGAATGCCCGCACCGGAAATTATCCCGTCGATCTCGCCATTCGGACGATACGAAGGCCGCTATTCGGGTCGGTAATGCACCTATCCGGACATCGAGTGACGTGTCGTTCTCCGTCCGTACCCGGTAGCGCTCGGTATGAGTCACGTCACCGAGGAGGTCCGGACTCGTCTCCGGACCCGTCCGTCCGGTAAGAAGGATCCTTACACCCCTCATCCGGGGCTCAGGGCGCGTTGTGCGGCGCGCCCGCGCGGCTGCCAGACACGGCGGCCGCGGGACCCACCCACCCCTCCTCATCCAGGAGTGGCAACCCTCAAATGAAGAAGACTTAAGGGGTCAACCCAATGGCAGCGGAGATCGTCAATCCTCGCAGCGACAGCGGTACGGAAGGGGCTCCCGGCGAGCCCTTCGATCCGGCCTTCGCGCTGCACCGCGGCGGCAAGATGGCCATCACGGCCACCGTGCCCCTGCGTGACAAGGACGACCTGTCCCTCGCGTACACCCCCGGCGTCGCCAAGGTGTGCACCGCGATCGCGGAGAACCCCGAGCTGGTCAACGACTACACCTGGAAGTCCCAGGTCGTCGCGGTCGTGACCGACGGCACCGCCGTGCTCGGGCTCGGCGACATCGGCCCGGAGGCTTCGCTTCCGGTCATGGAGGGGAAGGCAATCCTCTTCAAGCAGTTCGGAGGCGTGGACGCGGTGCCGATCGCGCTCGCCACCACCGACACCGACGAGATCGTCGAGACCGTCGTCCGGCTCGCCCCCTCCTTCGGCGGCGTGAACCTGGAGGACATCTCGGCGCCCCGGTGCTTCGAGATCGAGCGCAGGCTCCAGGAGCGCCTCGACATCCCGGTCTTCCACGATGACCAGCACGGCACCGCCATCGTCACCCTCGCCGCCCTCCGCAACGCGGCGAAGCTGACCGGCCGGACCCTCGACGAGCTGCGTGCGGTCATCTCGGGCGCGGGCGCGGCCGGTGTGGCCATCGCGAAGTTCCTGCTGGAGGCGGGCCTCGGCGACGTCTGCGTGACGGACCGCAAGGGCGTCGTCAGCAGCGACCGCGAGGACCTGACGGACGTCAAGCGCGAGATCGCCGGGCTCACCAACAAGGCCGGCCTGACCGGCTCCCTGGCGGACGCGCTGGCCGGCGCGGACGTCTTCATCGGCGTCTCCGGCGGTACGGTCCCCGAGGACGCGGTCGCGTCCATGGCGCCGAACGCCTTCGTGTTCGCCATGGCCAACCCGAACCCCGAGGTGCACCCGGACGTCGCGCACAAGTACGCGGCGGTCGTGGCCACCGGGCGTTCGGACTACCCGAACCAGATCAACAACGTCCTCGCGTTCCCCGGCATCTTCGCCGGCGCGCTCCAGGTCCGGGCCTCCCGGATCACCGAGGGCATGAAGATCGCCGCCGCGAACGCGATCGCGGACGTCGTCGGTGACGCGCTCGCCGCCGACTGCGTGATCCCGTCGCCGTTCGACGAGCGGGTCGCCCCCGCCGTCGCCGCCGCGGTCGCCGCCGCCGCCCGCGCGGAGGGCGTCGCCCGCCGCTGACGCGACCGGCACGCCGCCAGGCGGGCCGTCAGGCACCCGGGAGGGCCCCGTACTTCGGTACGGGGCCCTCCTCGCGTACGGGGCGGGCGGGGCGCGGTCGCGGGGCGTGCGCGCGGGGTGCGCACGAGGGGTGCGCACGGGGTGCGGCGTGCGGGGCGGCGGCGCGCCCCCGCGCGCTTCGGCGAGGGACACGCGTCACACCCGGGTGTGCTTACGCCGGCTCCCCGTCGGCCCTAGTGTCAGGCGCATGTTCGCCGCCTACGCCGCCCGAATCGACCGCGACCAGCCGCTGAACGGCCTCGAACTCGGGGAACGCCCCGAGCCCGAGGCGCGGCCCGGCTGGACCACCGTCACCGTCAAGGCCGCCTCGCTCAACCACCACGACCTGTGGTCGCTGCGCGGGGTCGGACTGCCCGAGGAGAAGCTGCCGATGATCCTCGGCTGCGACGCCGCGGGCATCGACGAGCACGGCAACGAGGTCGTCCTGCACTCCGTCATCGGCCAGACCGGCCACGGCGTCGGTCCGGACGAGCCCCGCTCGATCCTGACCGAGCGCTACCAGGGCACCTTCGCCGAGCGGGTCACCGTGCCCAGCTGGAACGTGCTGCCCAAGCCCAGGGAGCTCTCCTTCGAGGAGGCCGCCTGCCTCCCGACCGCCTGGCTCACCGCGTACCGGATGCTCTTCACCAACGCCGGTGTACGGCCCGGGGACTCGGTCCTCGTGCAGGGCGCGGGCGGCGGGGTCGCCACCGCCGCCATCGCCCTCGGCAAGGCCGCCGGCCTGCGGGTCTACGCGACCAGCCGCGACGAGGCGAAGCGCAAGCGGGCCGTCGAGCTCGGCGCCGTCGAGGCGTACGAGCCGGGGGCGCGGCTGCCGCGCCGGGTGGACGCGGTCATCGAGACCGTCGGCGCCGCCACCTGGTCCCACTCGGTCAAGTCGCTGCGCCCCGGCGGCACCCTGGTCATCTCGGGCGCCACCAGCGGCGACCGGCCCTCGCACGCCGAGCTGACCCGGATCTTCTTCCTGGAGCTCAAGGTGGTCGGCTCGACCATGGGCTCCAAGGACGAGCTGGAGGACCTGCTCTCCTTCTGCGCGGCCACCGGGGTGCGTCCGGTGATCGACGAGGTGCTGCCACTGGACCGGGCCCGCGAGGGCTTCGCGAAGATGGCCTCGGGCGAACTCTTCGGAAAGATCGTCCTGACGACCTCTTGATGACTCACCAGTAGTACTGATGGGATCTCCGGCACGCGAAACGTGAACAATGCTCACTTCATCGTGCCGGAGGCCCCCCTTGCTGCGCACCACCCTCATGGCGACCGCCGTCGTCGCCGCGCTCCTCGCCCCGACCGCCGCCCAGGCCCGCCCGGCCGGCCCCGAGGCCGGGCGGGACGGGATCCCCGCCCTCACCGACTCCCGGGGGCGCGCCCTGACGCTCCGCGGCTGGAACCTCGCGGACAAGTCCCACAGCGGCGACCAGGCCCTCAGCGGCATCACCGAACGCCACTTCCGCGACATGCGCGCCAAGGGCTTCAACTTCGCCCGCCTGGTGGTCTTCTGGGACGACCTGGAGCCCCGGCCCGGCCAGTACAGCCAGTCCTATCTGCGGAAGGTCGACCGGATCCTCGGCTGGGCCGAGAAGTACGACGTGAAGGTCGTCCTCGACGCCCACCAGGACGTCTTCGGCCCCGCCTTCGGCCACCGGGGCATCCCCGCCTGGGCGACCAGGACCGACGGGCTGCCCTTCACCCCGCACCCCGACGACTGGTTCTCCGAGTACTTCGAGCCCGCCGTGCAGCGCGCCTTCACCCACCTCTACGAGGACGCCGACCTGCGCCGCGCCCAGGCCCGGATGTGGCGGGTGCTGGCCGAGCGCTTCCGCGACCACCCGGCCGTCCTCGGCTACGACCCGATCAACGAGCCCATGGGCGAGCTCCGGGAGGGCGAGGACCTGGCGACGGGCGCCCGCCGGATCGAGCGCGAGCACCTGACCCCGATGTACAACCGGATCGCCGACGCGATCCGCGCGGTCGACAAGGACGGCTGGATCTTCGTCGAGCCGACCCCGATCGTCGGCGAGGGCGTGCCGACCGGACTCGGCCGCATCGACGACCCGAAGATCGTGTACGCGCCGCACTTCTACAACGGCGCCATGGAGGCGGGCGGCGACTACGACCCCTCCGCCCGCTGGATCGAGAACTACGAGGCGGCCGTCACCCTCTATCCCAAGCAGTACAAGGTCCCGGTGGTGGTGGGGGAGTGGGGCCCGCTCAACAACTCCCAGCCGAACATGAACCGCTTCTACCGCGAGGCCATGGCCTCCCTCGGCCGCTACAGCTCCGGCTGGGCGGGCTGGGAGTGGTGCTACGGCGGCGGCTACTGCGCGGTGGACTCCGCCGGGGCCTTCCGCACCAACAAGGAGCTCACCGCCGAGCCGTACGCGGAGGCCGTCGCCGGCACCGTCCGCTCCTCCTCGTACGACCCGGGCAGCGGCTTCTACCGGCTCGCCTACGACGCCGGGGGCCGCCACGCGTCCCGGGTCACCGAGCTGTCCCTGCCCCCGGGCGCGTGGCAGGTCGCGGCCCGGGGGCAGGCGGTCGTCCTCCGCACGGAGCGGGGCCGGGCCCTGGTCCTCGCCGCGCCCGGCGCCCGGGTGACCGTCACCGTCACCCGGGGCTGAGCGGGCCCGGCCCGGCGGCGGCTCAGCCGTCCACGCGGGGGCGGAGCAGGGCGGTGATCTCCGTGGCCGCGCCCCCCAGCAGGCGGCGCGCCTCGGAGAGCTGCCCGTGCCCCACCCCGTGGTCCCGGGCCGCGTCCCGGACCTCGTCGCGGAAGCGGTCGAGCAGCCGGTCCAGCTCCCGGACCGGGTCGCCCCCGGCCCCTATGTCGGCGGCCCAGCCGTCCACGCCCCGCGCGTGCCCCGGAGCCGGGGTGAACTCCGGGACCGGCCCCCCGGCCACGCCGCCGTCCTCCCGGACGATCCGCGAGGCGTCGGCGCGGGGCGCCGTGTCCGGGGCCGCGGAGTCCGGGGCCTTCGTCATGGTGACCGCGGAGGCCGCCGGCTCCGGGACCCCGGCGGTCTCCTCCCGGCCCGGGGCGCGCCGGTCGTGGGACGCGCCCGTCACCAGGTCGCCCAGCTGGGCCGTGATGTCCGAGATGCCCCTCCAGACGTCCTTCGGCCAGTCGCCGCGCGACACCTGCTCCTGGACCTGCTCCTGCACCTGCTCCTGGACCCGGCGGGCGATCCGCTGGAACTCCTTGGCCTGGCGCTTGGCCGACTGGGCCTCCGCGCGGGCCTGGCGGGCCTGCTCCCGCCACTCCTGGCGGGCCTTCTTCAGCTCCTCCTTGGCGTCGGCGAAGGAGGAGGTCTCCTTGGCGCGCGTGGCGCTCGCCGCCGCCCGCACGTCGCTGCGCAGCTTCCCGGCGGCGCCGCGCACGTCGTCGCGGATCTCGGCGGCCAGCTCGGAGACGGACTCGCGGATCTCCACCTCCAGGTCGGCCAGCTCGCCGCCCCGGCCGGCCAGCTCGGCGCGGCCCGCGTCGGTGATCGAGTAGACCTTGCGGCCGCCCTCGGTCGCGTGCGTGACCAGACCCTCGGCCTCCAGCTTGGCGAGCCGGGGGTAGACCGTGCCCGCCGAGGGCGCGTACAGCCCCTGGAAGCGCTCCTCCAGGAGGCGGATCACCTCGTATCCGTGCCGGGGGGCCTCGTCGAGCAGCTTGAGCAGATAGAGCCGGAGGCGGCCGTGGGCGAAGACGGGCGGCATGTCAGAGGGCCTTTCCGGACGCGGAGGGGGCGGCGGCGGTCCAGCCGTCGCCTTCGGGCTCGGGCTCGGGGCGGCGCAGCAGGGCGATGGAGCCGGAGACCGTGGTGGCCCGGACCGTGCCCCGGCCGGCGCCGAGGGTGCCGGTGATGGACTTCGTGCCCCACTGGCCGCCCACCCGCAGGTCCTCGAACGCGTTGGACACGCCGCCGCTGGTGGTGCTGGCCTCGACGGTGGCGTCCGCCGGGTGTGGCAGCCGGATGGCGACCTCGCCGGAGACGCTGGTGAGGCGGATGTCGGCGGGCGGCCCGTCCAGACCGGCGGCCGGGTCCAGGTCCACCACCATGTCGCCGCTGACGGTCTCCGCCTTCACCGCCGAGCCGGCGCCCTCGAAGACGGTCACGTCGCCGGTCACCGAGTGGACGCGGAGGGCGCCGGTGACGGACTGGGCCTCCAGGGCGCCGGAGACGGTCTCGGCGCGGACCGGGCCGGAGAGCTTGACCAGGGTGGTGTCGCCGGTGACGCCGCGGACCTCCGTGCGCCCCCGGATGCCGGAGATCACGGCCTCGGCGCCGATCACGCCGATTTCGACGTCCGCCCCGGCGGGCACGGCGACGGAGACCACGGCCCGGCGCCGGTGCCCCTTGGGGTCGAGCCACTTGAGGAGGCCCTTCCAGTGCAGGTCCTCGTAGCTCACGGTGAGGGTGGAGCCGTCCTGGCTGACGATCAGCGGCGGGCCCTCGATCTCGGAGATCTCCAGGCGGGCGGAACTCTCCTCGGTGCCCACGACGTTGACCGTGCCGTCGACCACGCGGATCCGGAGTCTGGTCACGGGCTCGGTCAGCGGGAGCTTCCGCGGCTCGGTGACGGACCATTCGGTCATGGTGCTGGCCTCCCGTGTCTGGACTGGCGACTCCGGCCGAGTCGCGACGCAACATATCGCGTCTCTCGCAATACACGATATATCGCGGCCGGGTCGCGTCAACCCCGAAACATCCCTGACAGGGATGCGAGGATTGGGTCATGTACCGCCGTACACGGACAAACTGGCCTAGCGTAGGGCCCATGAACGCCACACCGGGATCCCGCCGTGCGGGAGCGCTGCTGCTCTGCCGCGCCGAGCCGCCCGCGGTCCGCCCGCCGGCCCAACTGCTCCGGGAGCCGCTGCTCCTCGCCCCCGCGGGGCCCGACTGGAGCGTGCTCGTACCGGAGGGGAAGCCCTGGCTCGACGACGGGGAGCCCGTCGAACGGGTCGTCACCGGCTGGGCCACCGCCCTCGCCGTCTCCGCCGCCACCTGGCCCGTCCTGGCCCTGTGGTGGGACGCGGACCGGGCCGGGATCACGCTGGCCGCCGGCTTCCGCAGAACCGTCGGCTACACCTGGCTCGCCGACGGCACCCCCGTCGGCGAGGACGAGGCCATGCGCACCTTCGCCGCCCGCCTCGCCCTCGACCCGGTCCTCGACATCCAGGCGCTGGAGCCGCTCACCGAGCCCGACCCGGACGCCGACGCCCACACCCGGCTCGTCGGCATCACCGCCGTCCTCGCCCGCGTCGGGCTCGCCCTGCCCGCCGGGCTCGCCCCCGGCGAGAGCGCCGACCGGCTGCGGTCCGTGGCCCGCGCGCAGGGCGCGGAGCCCCTCGAATGGCCCGGCTGGCGCGATGCCGTGCGCGCCGAGCTCGACGCCGTCGAGGGCGGCCGGCTCGGCCCGTACCTGCGCGGCCCCAAGGCCCGGCTGCTGTGCGCCGCCCAGCTCGCGGCCGGTGTGCCGCTGCTCGCCTGGGGGATCGGCCGCCGCAGCGGCGGCTGGGCGACCGCCGGGGGGCTCCTCGTCGCCCACGGGGCGCTCGGCCTCGCCTACGACCGGCTGCGCGGCGACGAGCCCGCCTGAGAGCGGCGGAGGGGGCGGGTCCCGGCGCATGGCCGGGACCCGCCCCCTCCGCGTGTGCGGTGCCGGTCAGTCCTCGTCAGTCTTCGTCAGTCTTCGTCGTCGTCTTCGTCGTCGAGGCGCGCCAGCCAGGTCGCGAGGCGCTCGACGGGCACCTCGAAGTCGGGGTTCAGGTCGACGAAGGTCCGCAGCTGCTCGGCGAGCCACTCGAAGGTGACCTCCTCCTCGCCGCGCCGCTTCTCCAGTTCCTCGATGCCACGGTCGGTGAAGTACATGCGATCAGAATAGGCCCCTGACAGGACGGCTCCACGGCGTCCCCTGTTCCTCCCCCGCACCACGCACTAGCCTTCTTCATCATCGTTTCGGGGAGCGGGGGCCGCTGTGACGGATGGAATCGCTCGTGTTCGGCTGGACGACGGGACGCCCGTCTGGGCCCGCGTGAGAGGCGCGGAGCAGCTGGCGCCGGAGACCGGCTTCCAGGACACCGGCTTCGGGAGCGCCATCGGGGACCGGGTCGTGTCCATGGCCGGCGGCCTCACCGACGTGGTGCGCGGGGTGGTCGGCTCGCTGCGCGCGGGCATCCAGGCGCGCACGCCCGTCGAGGTGTCCGTCAGCTTCGGCATCGAGCTCTCCGCGCAGGCGGGCAAGGTGATCGGCGTGCTGGCCGACGGCGGCGGCACGGCGTCCGTGAACGTCTCGCTCACCTGGACCGAGCCGGGGCCCGCCGCCCCCGAGGTGCCCCCGCCCGCCGCCTCCCCGGAGCAGGCCCCCGCCCCCGTACCGGCGCCCGCGTCCGGCGGCCCCGTACCCGCCCCCGTACCCGCCCCCGATCCCCGCCCCGATCCCGGCCCCGCGCGGCCCCCGGCGGCCGACGGATCCGTATGAGCTCCTTCGACGCTCTCGTGCGCCCCGCGCTCGTGCGCATCGCGGCTCCCGGCGGCGGGTATGACCCGCAGGGCGAGCCGTACTGGGGCACGGGCTTCTTCATCGCCCCCGGCTGGGTGCTGACCTGCGCCCACGTCGTGGCGAAAGGGGGGAGCGCGGTGTGGAGGGGCGAGCCTGCCGTCGGCATCACCTGGGAGGGCGGCACGACCACCGGCAGCGTCGTGCTGGCCAAGCCGCGGCCCGCCGTGCCCGAGGCGCCCCCGGCCCGCTGGGACTTCCCCGACCTCGCCCTCGTCCACGTCCCCGACGCCCAGGGCGCCGCCTGCGTCTGGCTCAGCGACCGCCCGCCCACCACCCCGACCCCGGTCAGCATCCACGGCTGGTCCACGCGGACCGGCGAGCTCCGGGTCCGGCACGCCGAGGCCGAGGTGCACGCCTTTGACGGCGGCGCCCTGCTGCTGCGCCGGAGCCTGCCCGTGGAGGGTCTCTCCGGCGGCCCCGTCGTCGACCTGCGGCACGGCGCCGTCATCGGCGTCAACAAGGGCCGCGGCCAGGACGAGGGCGCCGCCGTCCCGATCACCTCGCTGCGCGAGTTCCACAACGTCCCGGGCGGCGAGATCCTGCACGAGGTGCTGCGCGCGCACGACCGCCACCACCTCGCCCGGCTCCGCGCGCCCGGCCGAGGGCGCACCTGGACGGCCGCGCAGACCGACCTGTGGCCGTCCGCCGCGCGGGGCGTCAGCCCGGTCCGCCGCACCCGGCTCTACGGGCTCTTCGCCGAACTCCCGCCGCCCACCGGCCCCGGCGAGGTCATGGCCCTCGTCGACGCGGTCAAGCGCCGCGTCCTGCACCCGGACTACCAGGCCGTCCTGGAGACCGACGCCCGCACCTGGCGCGACGGCGTGGGCCTGCTGCACGAGCTCCACTCGCCCCGCTACGAGGAGCGGCCCGCCACCACCGACCTCGGCCTCGACGCGGTCCTCCTCTACGCCGCGCTCGTCGTCCGCCACCTCACCGGGCGCTACGGCTCCGGGCCGGGCGGCGAGGGCGCTCTGGAGCGGCTCGCGGACTGGATCGCCGACGAGTCCGGGGCCGCCCACGGCGCCGTCCAGGAGGAGATCGACGCCCTCCTCGACCCCGAGGCGGCGCCCCGCGCGGCCGAGCCCGGCGCGGAGCCCGAGACGACCGCTCCGCGCCCCGCGCGGGAGGCCGGGGCCCGCGCCGACGTGCGCGTCGAGGTGGACCCGGTTCCCTGGGCCGTCCTCCGGAGCTACACCTGGCGCCTGATGCTGCTCTTCGACGGGCACACCGTCAGCCCGCTCAGCGCCGACGACACCGGGGTGACCCGCGAGCGCCTCCAGGAGAGCCTGCGGGGCCCCCTCATGGACGCCCTGAGCCGCGGCGACAGCGGCGACCACCTCGCCGCCGTCGAGGTCGTGCTGCCGCGCGAGCTGTTCGACCTGCCGCTCGACACCTGGCGGCTCACGCCCGAGGAGGAGCACTTCGGCGAGCGCTCCCTGCCGCTCGGGCAGCGCCGGATCGTCGTCCTGCGGGACCGCAACCGCAGCCGCCACCCGCCCTCGCCCGAGTGGCGGCGGCGCTGGCGCGGCAGCGAGGGCGGCCCCCTGCGGGCCGTGCCGCTGCGCGCCGAGGTGCTCGCCGCGGGCGCCGCCGAACCGCACGCCCCGCAGGTCCGCCGGGAGAGCCGGATGGGCGCGTACGAGCGGCTCGGCGGCGTCGGCGACGGCAGCGTGCCGGTGTACTGCGGCCCGGTCGGCGGCGGCGACGGGCACCGCGCGATGGACGTGGCGATCGCCGCCGGGCACCCGATCGCCCTGTGGCGGCACGGCGGGCGCGACCACGCCGACTGCGCCGAGTTCCACCACAAGGTCGGCAAGCTCCTCGCCGGCGCCGGCTCCGCCGAGGGCCTGCACCAGCCGGTCCGCACCCTGCGGATGCGGGCCGCCGACGCGGAGGCCGACCCGAGCGAGCGGTCCGAGCACGCCTGGGCCGAGGACCTGGCCGTGCTGTACGACCCGCCGGACCGGCCGCCCTTCGACGATCCCCTCGAAGGGCCGCCGCTGCTGGGCGAGGCCGACCGGTGAGCGCCCCCGCGCGCCCGGCCGGCCGCCGCCCCCGCCCCGCGCGCGAGAGCGCGCGCCCGGCGCGCGCCACCGTCCCGCGCCCCGCGCGGGGAATCCCCCGGCCGCCTCCGGGGTAAGTCCCAACTCGCCCGTGAGCGGACCGGTTTGAACGTCGGCGGACCGGCCGGGCGAGCGGTACCGTCGAGGGGCCGGCGACATCACCACTGCCAGAGGAGTCAGGCGTGAACGATTGGCGGATCTACCGCGGGGCCGGCCTTCCGCACGACGAGATACGGCGGCTGCCCGCCCCGCCGCCCTGGCGCGACTTCTCCTCCGGCGGCGCCGACGACACCCTGGCCGGCTCCGACCGGCGCCTCGGGGTGCGCCGCAGGCTGGTCCAGAACCACCACCCCCGGCCCGCCGAGACCGACGCCGTCAACGCCGCCCTCTACCTGCGCCGCCCGCTCCTGGTCACCGGCAACCCCGGCACCGGCAAGTCCACCCTCGCCCACGCCGTCGCCCACGAACTGGGCCTCGGCCGGGTGCTGCGCTGGCCCGTCGTCAGCCGCACCACCCTCCAGGACGGGCTCTACCGCTACGACGCCATCGGCCGCCTCCAGGACGTGCAGCTGGAGCGCGCCCGCGCGCAGGCGGGCGACGAACTCGCCGCGGCCAGCCCCGCCGGCATCGGCTCGTACCTCCGGCTCGGCCCGCTCGGCACCGCGCTGCTCCCCTCCGAGCTGCCGCGCGTGCTGCTCATCGACGAGCTGGACAAGAGCGACATCGACCTGCCCAACGACCTCCTCAACGCCCTGGAGGAGGGCGAGTTCGGCATCCCCGAGCTGGAGCGGCTCGCCGACCGCGAACCCGTCGTGCAGGTGCTCACCGACGACGGGCGCAAGGTGCCCGTGTACGGCGGGCGGGTCCGCTGCTCGACCTTCCCGTTCATCGTCCTCACCTCCAACGGGGAGCGGGACTTCCCCGCCGCCCTGCTCCGCCGCTGCATCCGGCTGGAGCTCGAACCCCCCGGCGAGGAGCAGCTCGGCGCCATGATCGAGGCCCACCTCGGCCCCGACGCCGCCGCGGCCGAACCCGGCCTCGTCGACCGCTTCCTGGACCGCGAGCCCGGCGAGGTCATCGCCACCGACCAGCTCCTCAACGCCCTCTACCTGACCCAGCACGCCCCGCGCGCCGAGCGGGTGACCCGGGAACGCATCGCGGACATGCTCATGCAGCCGCTCGATCAGCCGAGGTGATGGCCGGATGCACCGGACCAGCCGGATGCACCTGGAAGAGCTCACCCGCAGACTGCGGGCCGGCGGCCAGGACCCGACCGCCGAGGAGGTCGCGGACGCGGTCTGGCTCGCCCAGTGGCTGCCGCGCGGCGCGCCGGAAGAGCGCCCGGGGCGTCCAGGAGGCGGCGAGCGCGACCGGGGACCGGACGGGCGGCCCGGGGACCGTACGGATCAGGCCATCGGCGACGACACCACAACGGTCACGGAAGGCACAGCGGACCCACCGGACCCGGCGGACCCACCGGGCCGCCCCGCCGAGACCGTCGACCTGAGGATGCGCCACGAAGGCGCGGGCCCCGGCGGCGCCCTCGTGCGCTCCGGCGCCGCCCTCCCCGTGCGCGCCCCCGGCGCCAACGCCCTGCCCGGACTCCTCGGCCTCCAGAAGGCGCTCCGCCCGCTGCGCCACTACGCCGCCCGCTTCCCGGCCCGGCCCGGCGAAGGCCGCCTCGACGAGGACGCCACCGCCGAGCAGAGCGCCGCCTCCGGCATCCTGACCCCCGTGCTCCGCCCCGCCGCCGGCCGCCGCCCCGACATCCAGCTGCTCATGGACGCGGGCCCGGCCATGGTCGTCTGGACCCGGATGGTCGAGGAGCTGCGCCAGGCGTGCCAGCAGTCCGGCGCCTTCCGGGACGTCCAGGTCCACCGGCTGTACGACACGGGCGAGGGCCCGCCCCTCGTCACCACCACCTCCGGCTCCGACGGACACCCCCGGCTGCGCCCCGGCGACCAGCTCCACGACCCCACCGGGCGCCGCCTCACCCTCATCGTCAGCGACTGCGTCGGCCCGCTCTGGCAGCGCGGGGCCGCCCAGCGGCTCATCCACCAGTGGCCCCGCCAGTCCCCGCTCGCCCTCGTCCAGCCGCTGCCCCCGCGGCTCTGGTCCCGCACCGCCCTGCCCGTCGAGCCGGGCACCCTGCTGCGCCCCGGCGCGCCCGGCGGGCAGCCGCGCTTCGAGCCCGACGAGGCCCCCTGGGAGCCCGTCGCCCCCGACCTGCGGGCCGTGCCCGTGCTCACCCCCACCCCCGAAGCCTTCGCCTCCTGGGCCCGGCTGCTCACCGGCCACGGCGGCGGCCCGGTCCGCGGCTGGGCCGCCCGCATCGGCCCCGAACCGGCGCACCCGGCGGTCCCCGGCGTGCCCCGGAGCGCCCGGCGCGGCGACGAGGAGCTGCTGCGCGCCTTCCGCGCCGGAGCCTCCCCGGGCGCCGTACGCCTCGCGGTCCACCTGGCCGCCGCCCCGCTCGCCCTGCCCGTGATGCAGCTCGTGCAGCGCGCGATGCTCCCCGACACCGGCCCCATGGAGCTCGCCGAAGTCCTGCTCAGCGGGCTGCTGCGGCGGCTGCCCGGCCCCGCCCCGTACCCCTGCTTCAGCTATCCGCCCGGCGTCCAGGAGCATCTGCTCGGCTCGCTCGACCGGGGCGCCGCCGCGCTCGTCCTCAAGCACGTCTCCGAGTTCGTCGAGCGCAATTTCGGCCAGGGCACCCGCAACTTCCCGGCGCTCGCCGCCGCCCGGCTCGCCGGACACGGCACCGAGGACGAGCCGGCCGCCGCCCTCGCCCCGGGGGAGGAGCCGGCCGAGCCCGCCGACGCCGAGACCGAGCTCTTCGCCCGCATCCCCGCGCGGGTGCTGCGCTTCTACCAGCCCGACCTCGTCACCCCCGACCCGCTCGCCCGCGCGCGCCGGCTCCTCGACCAGTGGCACGCCCAGTCCGACCCGGCGCTGCTCGCCGCCGCCCGCGAGCTGGCCGAGGCGGCCCTCGGCGGCGACGAGGGGGACGGGCCCGCCGAGGACACCGCCGGCACCCACCTCGTCCTCGGCCGGGCGCTGTACGCGCAGGCCGGGACCCGCGCCGTACGGGACACGGGACAGCGCCAGGACCTCCTCCTGCGGGCCGCCGCCGAGCTCGTACGGGCCGGGGAACTGGCCCCGCCGGGCGGCGAGGTCTGGGCCGAGGCCCGCCTCGAACAGGCCCTCGCCCACCACGCCCTGTGGCGGCACACCGGCGCGGCGGGCCACCTGGACACCGCCCTCGCCGCGCTCGCCACCGGCCCGGGCGCCGAGGCCGCGGACGTCACCGGCTGGCCCGAGGGCAGCCGCCCGGCCCTCCTGGTCCGCCGCGGCCGGCTGCTCCTCGCGCGCGGCGCGGGCGAGCCCGCCGCGACCGCCTTCACCGCCGCGCTGGCCCTCGGCGAGAGCGCCCCCGTCCTGCTCGACCTCGCCGACGCCCTGCACCTCGCGGGCGCCGCCCCCGCGCGGGTCGCGGGCGCCCTCGACCGCGCCGAACCGCTGCTCGGCGAATCGGCCGCGCTCCGGCTGCGCTGGACCACCGCGCGGGCCCGGCTGTACGAGACCACCGGCGACGGCCCGGCCGCCGACCAGGCGTACGAGGAGGCCACCCTGCTCACCCCCGCCGAGGGCGAGCAGCGCGGCCGGCTCCTGATGACCTGGGGCGAGTCGCTGCTGCGCCGGGCCGCCGCCGCCACCGGCACCGCGCCCGTCGACCGCGCCGAGTCCGTGCTGCGCGAGGCCCTCACCTGCCTGCCCGCCGACGCCGCCGCCCGCTCCCGGGCCCGGATCCTCATCGGCAGCGTGCTCGCCCTGCGCTTCGACCGGGCCGGCTTCCTGCCCGACCTGTACGAGAGCCGCCACCTGCTCGAACAGGCCGTCCGGGCCGCCCGCGAACCCGGGCCGCGCGCCGAGGTCTGGCTGCAACTGGGCTGGGTCCGGCTCCAGCTGAGCGAGACCTCCCGGGACGGGCAGCTCGCCGACGCGCTCACCGCCTACC
This sequence comes from Streptomyces sp. NPDC048659, assembly GCF_040650575.1. Classification (NCBI taxonomy): domain Bacteria; kingdom Bacillati; phylum Actinomycetota; class Actinomycetes; order Kitasatosporales; family Streptomycetaceae; genus Streptomyces; species Streptomyces sp. NPDC048659. The sequence goes on from NZ_JBEZHM010000037.1 coordinate 81,875, forward strand.
AGCGGGCCGCCGAGGACGCCCGCACCGCCCGCGGCGAGGTCCCCGGCACCGTCACCGCCGCCCGCGCGCTGCACGCCCAGGGCGCGGTGCTCTACCTGATGGGGCGCGTGGGTCGGGCCGCCGGGGTGCTGCGCTCGGCCGTCGGCCAGTGGAACCGGCTGGACGCGGCCCAACTGCCCCTGGACTGGGCGGACGTCGAGCGCACCAGGACCCTGCTGGCCCAGGTCGAGGCGCAGACGCGCCCGCGCCCCGACCGGCTCGGCCGGGAGGAGCGGCGGCGGATCGGGCCCCCGTGGTGGGCGTGGACCGGGACGGAGTGGCAGCCGACGGCCTGAGCGAAGCGGTGGAAACGGAACGGCTTGATAACGGGGGCGTGAATGGGCGCAGTTGAGTCGAACGGGTTTCTGAGTTCTTGGCGTCGGGAAGAACCGCTGCGCCGCTACGACCGTGGGGGACAAGGGTCGGTGAGGAGGAGCAGAGGGTGTTGGAGCACACGCAGTGGCCGACGACCGGTGCCGGTCGGGAGGCCGGATCGACGCCCGCACCCCCGCCCGATCTCGCCTCCGTCGACCTGCGCACCCTGCGGGTCCTCGACCACCCCGAGGTCGCTGCCGAGGTCGAGCGGCTGCTCGGCCGGACCCTGGAGCTCGGGGAGTCCTGGGTCAGCGAGGGCAACCCCTGAAGCACCCCGTGCCGACCGGCGGGCACCCCGTGCCGACCGGCGCTTTCCGGCCGGTTCGCGGCGGCCCGCCGCCGGAGAGGGCCTGCGGTGACGACCGCCCCCCTCGCCTCGGCCGAGTTCGGCGAACTGGCCAGGACGGGGCCCGCCGTCGCCGGCATGGCCGCGCTCCACGCCGGACTGCGAGGCCGCCGGCAGCTGCTGCTGAAGGCCCTGCTCGTCCGCGTCCAGCGCGAGCGGGACCAGCTGGACCCCGGCACGGTGCGCGGCTTCGACGGCGCCTGGCGGCTGCTCGAACAGGCCGAGCGGGCCCACCCGGCGGTCGTCCGCGAGGTGCTCGACTACCCGACCACCGGCGCCTGGCTGGCCGCCGCCCTCGGGGCCGCCCCGGGGGCCGAGCTGGGCCGCCGCCTGGGCCGCTTCGAGTCCATCGCCGCCACCGCCGCCCTGCGGGCCGGCCGCGCCCTCGACCTCAGCGTCCCCGCGCCCCAGGGCGCCCTCTCCCTCGCCGGGGTCGGCCGCTTCCACGTCGGCGCCGAACGCGTCCGGATCCGGTCCCGCGCCCGGGTGGCCTGGATCGCCCCCGACGGCGCCGGGACCGCGCACGGCGCGCTCCTCCTCGCCCACCCCGGCACCGGCCGGCTCGCCGGGCTCGGCCCCGCCTGGAGCGGCCTGCGCCTGCTGCCCGGCGCCGTCGCGCTGCTCGACGACCTCGACCCCTACCGGGTGCCGCCCGGCGGGGTCGGCGCCCCGCCGCGCACCGCCACCGACCGCACCGGCACGGACGCCCGGACCTGGGCGCGCCACTGGCGCGGCGCCCAGCACCTGCTCGCCCGGGTCGACCCGGTCCGCGCGGCCGAGGTGCGCCGGACCGTCCGGGTCGTCGTCCCGCTCAGCACCGGCGGCCCGCCCGCGGTGTCGATGAGCGCCACCCTGCGGGCCGCCCCCGGCGCCGTCCTCGCCTCGCAGCCCACGAGCGCGCGGAGCATGGCCGAGACCCTCGTCCACGAGATCCACCACGGCAAACTGGCCGCCCTGCACGAGCTCGTACCGCTGCACCGTCCCGGCCGGGCCGCCGTGCACCGGGTGGGCTGGCGCTCGGATCCGCGGCCCCTCGCCGGGGTCCTGCAAGGCGCCTACGCCCATCTCGCCCTCACCGACCTGTGGTGGCGCGCGCGGGAGTCCGAAAACGCTCCGCCGTCGTGGCGAGCGCGCGCGGGACAACGGTTCGAGCGCTTCCACGTTCAGGTGGGCGGTGCCTTGGAGATTCTGCTGGAATCCGATGAACTGACCATCGCGGGGCGCGAGTTCGTGAAGCACATGCGACACCACCATGCGAGCCTCGGCCGAGTCCGAAGAGCCATTTGACAACACTGTGTCGCATCATGACGACAGAACGTGGTACGTGAGCGGATAGGGAGACGCGATGACGGAACAAGGGCGGACGGGCGCCGCGCCGGCGCCGGAGCATGTCCTGGTGGTCTTTCCGGGCTATCACCGACCCTGGGCCGCCTGGATCGCACAGCGACTCGACCTCCAGGGCATCCGGAACACCCTGCAGCGGTGGGACCCGCCCCGCGAGGTCCCCCTGGAGGACTCCCTCGGCGACCTCCTGCTCGCCCGGGGCCAGGTCCTCCTCGTCCTCAACGACTGGTTCTTCGAACTCGGCCCGCGCCCCGCCGGCGAGTGGAACGACGTCCTGCGCGGCTTCGTCGCCGCCCACTCCGAGCGCTTCGCCGCCGTCAACCTCACCAACCGGCCGCTGCTGCCCGCCACCGCCGTCCTCGAACCCGTCAGCCTCTGGGGCATCGGCGAGGAGGAGGCCGAGGCCCGGCTGCTCAGCAGGCTCGGCATCGAACCGCGCCGCTCCGCCTCCCGCCGCGTCCAGCACGGCTCCCTCGTCCGCTTCCCCGACACGCCCCCCGAGATCTGGGGCGACGTCCCCCGCCGCAACCCGCGCTTCACCGGCCGCGACGACCTCCTCGCCGAACTCCAGCAGCGGCTCATGGACGCCGAGCGCGGCAACGCCGCCTGCACGCTCCTCGGCATGTCCGGGATCGGCAAGACGCAGATCGCCGCCGAGTACGCCCACCGCTTCAGCCCCGACTACGACGTCGTCTGGTGGGTCAGCTCCGACGACCGCAACGTGCAGCGCGACCGCTTCGGCGAGCTCTCCGCCGTCCTCGGCCTCCCCGCCGGATCCGAGCCCGGCGAACGCATCCGCGCGGTCCGCGAGGCCCTGCGCCGCGGCGACCCGCACGGCAAGTGGCTCGTCGTCTTCGACGGCTGGGACGACACCAAGGACGCCGAGATCCTGCTGCCGCACGGCCCCGGGCACGTCCTCGTCACCTCGCGCAACCGGGGCTGGGGCGACTACACCGACATCGTCCAGGTGCCGAGCTTCGACCGGGCCGAGTCCACCGGCTACCTGATGCGCCGCGCCCCGCACGTCACCGCGCCCGAGGCCGACGAGGTCGCCGCCGAGTTCGGCGACGTCCCCCTGCCGCTCGTCCAGGCCGCCGCCTGGCTCGGCGAGTCCCGCATGGAGGTCCCCGAGTACCTGCGGATGGTCCGCGAGGGCCGCCTCTCCACCGTCGACGAGCCCGCCGCCGTCGACGGCTTCCCGCACGCGTCCCTCACGTCCTGGTCGATACTGATCAACCGGCTCCGACGCTCCCAGCCGCAGGCCGTCGAGATCCTCAGCCTCTGCGCCTCCTTCGCCCCCGGCCGCATCCCCCTCGGCATCGTCCGCGCCTACCCGCAGGCCGAACTCCCCGAGGACCTGCGCTGGATGACCACGGACCTGCCCGCCTGGAGCCGGTCCCTCGACACCCTGGTCAACTTCTCCGTCCTCACCCGCGACGCGCGCGGCCCCGCCAACGAACTCGGCCCGCACCAGGAGTCCGTGCACATGCACCGGCTCGTCCACGACATCGTGTCCCGGCTCACCGACGGCCCGCACCGGGCCGCCCACCGCAAGGCCATCCGCACCCTGCTCGCCGAGGCCGACCCCGGCAACCCGATGGACAGCCGCCACTGGCCCCGCTACGCCGAGCTGCTGCCCCACCTGGAGCCCTCCGGCGCCCTCGAAAGCCACAACCCGCGCGTCCAGACCGCCGTCCTCAACTGCCTGCGCTACTGCTACCGCAGCGGCGAGTACACGGCCGGCGCCCGGCTCGCCGAGAAGATCCGGGCCTCCTGGAGCGGCTTCATGCCGCCGCTCGCCCAGCCCATGCTCGACCTGACCACCCAGGAGGGCAACGTCCTGCGCTCCAGCGGCCGCTTCCGCGAGGCGCACCAGCTCGACCACGCCCTGCGGGAACGGCTCACCCAGGACGTCCCCGTCAACGACCTCGGCGTCATGCTCTGCGGCGGCGCCATCGCCAGCGACCTGCGCCACCTCGGCCAGTACGCCGAGGCGGAGACCCTCCAGCGGGACGTCCTCGACGAGTCCCGGAGGCTGCTCGGCGAGACCGAGTTCGTCACCCTCGTGGCCCGCTTCAACCTCGGCCTCGGGCTGCGGCTCCTCGGGCGCTACCAGGAGGCGTACGACCTCGACGTCGAGACCCTCGCCACCCGCGAGACCATCCTGCGCCCCCGCCACGCCAACACCCTCAACTCCGGCATCGCCCTCGCCCAGGACCTGCGCCTGCTCGGCCGCTACCGGGACGCCCTGGCCCGCCAGGACTCCAACCTGAAGATGCACGTCCAGGTCCTCGGACCGCTGCACCCGCAGACCCTCAAGGCCCGCGCCCAGCTCACCCTGTGCCGGCGCCGGGAGGGCGGCTTCCAGCGGGACATCAGCGCCATGATGGCCACCGTCCTCGACCAGCTCGAACAGGTCCACGGCCGGGGCCACTACGTCACGCTCGCGTTCATCAACGACTACGCCAGCTTCCTGCGCGAACACGGCGACCTCGCCCAGGCCAGGGACCTCACCAACGAGGCGGAGGCGGGCTACCGCTCGCTCCTCGGCCCGGCCCACCCCTTCGCCACCGGCATGCTGTCCAGCACCGGACTGGTCATGCAGGCGGCCGGCGAGCGCGCCGACGCCCTCGCCATGCTGGAGGCGTCGCTCGCCGGACTGACCGCCTCCCTCGGCCCGGACCACCCCTGGGTGCTCGGCTGCGCCCTCAACGCCGGCGCCGCCCGCAACTTCAACGGCCGGGTCGCCGACGCCGCCGAACTCAGCCGCGACACCCTGCGCAGGTCCCGGCGGGTCCTCGGCGGCGAGCATCCGCTCACCCTGTCCTGCCAGATCGCGCTCGCCACCGACCTGCGCGGCCTGCGCGAGACCGAGGAGGCGGGGAAGCTGGAGGAGGACGCCCTCCTCACCCTCACCCGCACCCTCGGCGCCCAGCACCCGCACACCCTGTCGGCCCGTCAGCGGATCCGCCCGTACTGGGACTTCGAAGCCTTCCTCTGAGCCCGTACGGCTCCCGCCGTCCCGTCCGCGTACCCACGCCGGAGGCCCGGCACCCCGAGTGGGCCTTCGAGGGCGACGGCAGCCGCATGTACCGCACCGGCGACCGCGTGCTGTGGACC